>JAEUUU010000017.1 GCA_016787345.1 Saprospiraceae bacterium
CCTTCCATCATAAAACTATTTCAACATGGAAAACGCACCATCCACGATACCCAAATCCGGCTCAATCCATCACGCGGGCAATGGGGCCGCTGAACACGTACCGTTCAATTCGCTCAAAGTCCGGGCGGTTCATATTGATACTTACCGGGAGAACATCATCTATATGCGAGCAGACTGCCATATCTGTAAGTCAGAGGGTTTTTCCGCGCTTACCCGAATCGTTGTCTATTATGGCGAAAGAAGCATAATTGCCACGCTGAATGTAGTATCGGACCTTGTCGGGCATGGCGAAGCAGGGCTTTCCAACGAAGCTTTGCGGCGTTTGCAAGTGCAGGAAGACTGCATGATTCAGGTCGGGCATTTGAAACCGGTAGAGTCCTTCAAATTTGTTCGGTCAAAAATGTACGGCCACGCACTCGAAAGTACGGCTTTTGAGGCCATCGTGGACGATATTGCCGAGGGGCGCTACTCCAACGTGGAGCTCGCCACCTTCATCACTGCTTGTTCCGGCAAAAACCTGAATGACGAAGAAATTGTCAGTCTCACCCGCGCGATGATTAAAAAGGGCGAAAAACTGTACTGGAACAAGCCCATTGTGTTGGACAAACATTGCATCGGCGGGCTGCCCGGCAACCGCACTACGCCTATCGTGGTCAGCATCGTAGCGGCGGCGGGGCTGACTATCCCCAAGACATCATCCCGTGCCATCACCTCCCCCGCAGGCACCGCCGACACGATGGAGACGCTCACTCGGGTGGATTTGACGCTTAGTGAAATGCGCAAGGTGGTGGAAAAAGAAGGCGGGTGCTTTGCCTGGGGCGGCGCCATGCAGTTAAGTCCGGCAGACGATGTCATCATTTCCATTGAAAAAGCCCTCGACATTGACAGCGAAGGCCAGATGATTGCATCCGTGTTGTCCAAAAAAGCCGCCGCCGGTTCCACCCATGTTGTGATAGACATACCGGTTGGCGCAACGGCCAAAGTACGCAGCGAGGAAGATGCCCGCAACATCGCCACTCGATTCGAGACGGTGGGCCAAGCCATCGGTTTGCAGGTAAAAACGGTCATTACCGATGGCTCGCAGCCGGTCGGCGTGGGTATCGGCCCGGCTTTGGAAGCGCTGGATGTGCTGGCGGTATTGAAAAACGACCAATATGCCCCGGGGAACTTAAAACAGCGGGCGCTGAATCTGGCCGCGCACTTACTAGAAATGTCGGGGCATTGCGACGAAGGCGAAGGACTACGGCAAGCTACCCGGTTGCTGGAAAGCGGAAAAGCGTTTGAAAAGTTCAGGGCTATTTGCCGTGCCCAAGGCTCCCTCAGAGAGCCGATGCGCGCACAATTCCGCTACGACTGGATGAGCGACCGGGGCGGGCGGGTCGAAAAAATTGATAACCGCCTGCTGGCCCGCTTAGCCAAACTCGCGGGCGCTCCAAGGTCGCCCGGCGCGGGCGTTCATTTTTACGCGCCACTGGGTACAGTGGTTAATCGCAGGGACTTGTTGCTTTCGGTGTATGCCGATTCTGGCGGCGAACTGGACTATGCCAAAGAATTTCTCCGCTCTGTCGCACCTGAACTTTTGGCACTGTCCGAATAAGCAATCGGCTGTTTGATTTCTATTCTTAACTCAATCACGAAAAATGAAGGTTGCAGTTTACAGCGCCCACCGTTTCGAGCGCAACTATCTGATAAATGCAAACGCCGGTCGTCACGATCTGATTTTTATAGACACACGGCTAACTGCAAACACGTGCCTGTTGGCAACAGGTTGTCGGGCTGTATCGCTGTTTGTCAGCGACACAGCGGGACACCACGTTTTGCAGCGTCTTCATGAAATTGGGATTGAATTTATCGCTCTTCGCTCCGCCGGGTTTAATCATGTTGATTTAAAATTAGCCTGGCAATATAAGATGCGAGTTGCACGAGTTCCTGCGTACTCACCCTACGCCGTTGCCGAGCATACGGTGGGTATGATGCTTGCGCTGAACCGGAATCTCATCCGGGCACACCAGCGTATCATGGAGTTGAATTTTTCCCTCGACGGCTTAGTGGGGTTTGATATGAATGGAAAGACCGTCGGGATTGTAGGAACAGGACAAATCGGCGCTGTCGTTGCCAAAATCCTGCACGGTTTCGGTTGCCGCCTGTTGGCTTGCGACCCTGCACCCGACCCAGACCTCGTCGCACAATACGGGGTGACATACATGAGCTTGGACAAAATTTGCCAGACTGCCGACATCATCACGCTCCATGTGCCGCTTAGGGAAGAAACGAAGCATTTGATTGACAAAAATCGCTTGTCGCTGATGAAGCCCAATGTGATGCTCATAAACACCAGCCGCGGCGGATTGATCAATACCAGAGACTTGATTGTCGCACTCAAAAACCGAAGGCTCGGCAGCGTCGGGCTGGACGTGTACGAAGAAGAAGAAGGGCTATTTTTCGAAGACCATTCGGAAGATGTGTTGTTGGACGATACCATCGCCCGCCTGATGACATTCAAAAATGTGCTGATAACTGCCCATCAAGCCTTTTTAACAGAAACGGCACTCCATAATATCGCTACTACAACCATTGAAAACCTTAATTGCTTCGAGGAGGATCGCTGGTGCGAAAATGAGATTTTACCTGACTCCAATCTTTGACCTCGTAAATGGTTTCAATTTTCAATTATGAAAATATTTGCTTTACCCGGAAACACACTATTGGCGCGAAACATAACCCGCCATCTGGGCGCCGAATTGGGAGCGTTCACGGTCCGGCATTTCCCGGACGGGGAAAGTTATGTTCGCCTGCTCTGCGACGTGGAAGGGCAGCAAGCGGTGGTTGTCTGCACCTTGTTTCAGCCTGATGACAAGATTTTGCCGCTTTATTACTTATCCAGATTGTTGAAAGACAGCGGCGCGCAGTCGGTCACGCTCGTCGCGCCTTATCTCGCGTATATGCGGCAGGACAAGGTGTTCAACCCCGGCGAAGCGGTCACCAGCGAATATTTTGCGGCACTGCTCTCTTCCGCTGTGGACCGGCTCATCACTATTGACCCACACCTGCACCGGCATGTTTCTATGTCGGAGATCTACACCATACCCTGCAAAGCCATCCACGCCGCGCAGCTAGTGTCTGACTGGATTCGGCAAAATGTCGTCAACCCGGTACTTATCGGACCGGACAGCGAAAGTGAACAGTGGGTTTCGGAAGTGGCGGCGAAGGCGGGCGCACCTTTTCTGATTCTCGAAAAAGTGCGTCACGGCGACCACGACGTGGACGTGTCGAAACCAGTCGTAGAGCCGTATTCGAACCATACGCCGGTATTGGTGGACGATATTATTTCGACTGCGCATACCATGATAGAAACGGTAGGGCATCTTCGTGTCGCAGGCATGGCCGCACCGGTCTGTATCGGCGTACACCCGGTATTTGCGGGCAACGCTTACGACGATTTGGTTGGCGCCGGTGCTGCCGAGGTCGTGAGTTGCAATACAATCCAGCATTCTTCCAATCGCATAGATGTGTCCGAGTTGCTCGCGACGGCCATATCAGAATAATGCCAAACTCATTTTTTTATGGAAAAAAGTAATAAAAACGAGGTGATGAGCGAATCAAACATTCCCATCTGGGCTTTGCAGGAAGACGAATTATTTTCCCGCTTAGGCACCGATACCGCGCACGGCCTTTCGGCAGCGGAAGCAGCCGCACGGTTGGAGTCCGTTGGCCTCAACGCTATTTCCCAAGGCGAACAAACGCCTGCCTGGGTGATTTTTTTGAGACAGTTTAAAAGCCCTATCGTAGTGCTGTTGGTGGTTGCGGCGGGATTGTCGTTTTCCTTCCAGGAATGGTTAGACGGGATAGCCATATTGGTGGTGATTTTCATCAACGCTGTCATCGGTTTTTATATGGAATTTCAAGCCGGGCGCAGCATGGACGCCTTGAAAAAAATGGTTTCCATCTCCGTCAAAGTGCTTCGAGATGGCACTTTGACGGAGATCAACAGCGAAATGCTCGTGCCCGGCGACGTGATTTACCTCGAAGCCGGGGACATGACGCCCGCCGACGCCCGCCTCTACAACAGCGCTCAAATTCAATTGGACGAAGCCTCTCTTACAGGCGAGAGCGTACCGGTAGAAAAAGCGCCGGCCGTATTGCCCGCCGACACGCCTTTGGCAGAACAGTCGAACCTGCTTTTCAAAGGAACTTTCGTCACCAAAGGCAATGGCTGGGCCGTAGTCTTTGGAACGGGCATGAATACCGAATTGGGTAAAATCGCCCACCTTGTCGGCACTTCCGAACAAGCCGCTACGCCGCTGGAAAAGAAGCTTGCCGCATTCAGCGGCCGCCTCATAAAAATAACCATAGGTTTGGTGGCGGTCATTTTTGCCGTAGGTGTAATGGGCGGGAAACCAATTGTGGAAATGCTCGAAACTGCTATTGCGCTGGGCGTAGCCGCCGTGCCGGAGGGTTTGCCCATTGTGGCTACCCTCGCGCTGGCACAGGGAATGCTCCGGCTGGCTCGCCACAATGTGATTGTGCGCAAACTTTCGGCGGTGGAGACTTTGGGCGGGACTACCGTGATTTGTACCGACAAAACCGGGACGCTTACGCAAAACAAAATGGAGGTCGAGGCGCTCGCCTCTCCGGGTGGCGCGTGGGCAAAGCGTGATGATGAAACATTGCTTCCTGCCGGCCGATTGCCCAAAGCGCAGTATGACCGCCTCCTGCAAATCGCCATCCTTTGCAATAATGCTGACATTGCTGCCCACAAAGGAGATTTTACCGAAATCGGCGATCCGCTCGAAACCGGGCTGCTCAAATTCGCGCTCCGGCAGGGGGAAGATATCAATGGCCGTCGCCTTCAATGCCCAAAACTGTCGGAAATACCCTTTTCTTCCGAAACCAAAATCATGGCGACGCAGCATCAGACGCCGGAAGGCAACATGGTTTTTGCCAAAGGCGCCGCCGAAGATTTATTGGAATGTTGCTCCTCCCTGCTCGATTCCGACAAAAACGTCCCGATAACTCCACAGCACCGCAAAGTATGGCTCGTCGAAGCGGAAAAAATGGCTTCTTCGGGAATGAAAGTCATTGCAGGCGCTTTCAAATCAGATGCGAAAACCTCGAAGAGCCTGACCGAAAATCTGGTTTTTGCTGGACTTTTCGGATTGATAGACCCGCCGAGAAAAGAGATTCCCGCCGCCATCCAGGAATGCCGGGCTGCGGGCATCGAGGTGGTGATGGTCACCGGCGACCACCCCGCCACGGCGAAAGCCATCGGCAGGCAACTGGGCATCATAGATTCCGACGAGACAGAGGTGGTGCTGGGAAAAGATATGCCGGATTTCGAAAAACTCAGCGCGGCGGACAAATCGCGTTGGGCAGCAACAAAAATATTCGCCCGGGTCAGCCCTAAACAAAAACTCGATTTGGTAAGCGTTTTTCAGGAGCGCAAAGACATTGTAGGCATGACCGGCGACGGCGTAAACGATGCTCCCGCGCTCAAAAAAGCCGACATCGGAATCGCCATGGGGCAGCGCGGCACACAGGTAGCGCAGGAGGTAGCCGACATGGTGCTGCGCGACGATAGTTTTGCCAGCATCGTTACTGCCATCCGGCAGGGCCGGGTCATCTTTGACAACATCCGAAAGTTTGTCGTTTTTCTGTTGTCATGCAATTTGAGCGAATTGCTTGTAATAGCCTCCGTTTCGCTGCTCTTTCTGCATTTTCAGTTGAAACCCCTTCAAATTCTGTTCATCAATCTTGTCACGGACGTGCTGCCCGCGCTGGCATTGGGCGTGACGGCCGGCAGCCCGGGCATCATGGCGCATCGGCCCCGAAACCCGGATGAGCCAATCATTGACCGGGCGCGTTGGCGAAGGATTATTTTTTATTCTGTCGTATTATCGGCAGGCACTATCGGAGCGGTATATTTCAGCCACTTTTTTATTCATGCAGGCGATGATTGGCTGGTGCAACGCTGCAACAACATCCTGTTTTTCACGCTGATTTTCAGTCAATTGTTTCATGTTTTCAATATGGGCTCAATTGACGCTCCGTTTTGGCGCACCGAGGTTGTCCGCAATCGATACGTCTGGTATGCCATTGTTGCTTGTATTTTTATCATCGTTGGTCTATACCTAATTGAACCAATACGAACCGCACTTTCAGTAGTGCCCATGTCGGCAGCCGACTGGGGGGTGAGCATCGGGACCGGTCTGCTGGCCATGGTCATCATCCGGCTGGGTAAACATTTGGAATTCTTTCAAAATGAAAAACTATGATTGATGCTCTAATAACCTGGTCTCTTAAAAACCGCATCGTCGTTTTGCTGATGGCCGCGGCGATTGCCGTGTATGGGATTTACGCGGTAAAGAATACGCCCGTAGATGCTATTCCCGATTTGTCGGAGAATCAGGTCATCATTTTTACCGAATGGATGGGGCGCAGCCCGCAGATCATGGAGGACCAGGTCACCTATCCGCTTGTGAGCAATTTGCAGGGCATTCCGAAAGTAAAAAATATTCGCGCCAACAGCATGTTCGGGATGAGTTTTGTCTTCGTGGTTTTTGAGGATGAGGTGGATATTTACTGGGCGCGGACACGCGTGCTTGAACGCCTGAATTATGCTCAAAGACTGCTCCCGGCAGGAATCACACCCACGCTTGGCCCCGACGGGACGGGTTTGGGGCACGTCTATTGGTACACACTCGATGCGCCCGGTTATGATTTGGGCGAATTGCGGGCTTTGCAGGATTGGTACATCCGTTTCGCACTGCAAACGGTGAAAGGGGTGAGCGAGGTGGCCTCATTCGGCGGATTTCAAAAGCAGTACCAAGTAGTGGTAGATCCATTGAAACTCAACTACTACGGCATCACGATCATGGATGTCGCCGAAAAAATAAAAGCGAACAACAACGATGTGGGCGGAAGGAAGTTCGAGCAGTCGGACATCGGCTACATCATCCGGGGATTGGGCTATATCAAAGACATTCGGGAAATAGAAAACATCACCCTGAAAACCCTCAATTCGATTCCCGTAAAAGTACGCGACGTGGCAGCGGTACAAATGGGCGGCGAACTCCGCCTGGGCATTGTGGAAGAAAACGGTGAGGGCGAAAAGGTGGGCGGCATCGTCGTGATGCGTTACGGTGAAAACGCGAAGGATGTGATTGACCGTTTGAAGGCAAAACTTGGAGACGTGGAGAAGGGCCTTCCTCCGGGCGTGAAATTCAAGGCGGCCTACGACCGCTCGGATTTGATCGAAGCCACTATCGCCACGTTGAAAGAAGCCGTCATCGAGGAAATCGTCGTGGTGTGCATCGTGCTTTTTATTTTCCTGCTGCACGTGCGAAGTACCCTGATTGTGGTCATTACCATCCCGATGTCGGTACTCATTTCCTTCATCATGATGGGTTGGTTTGGCATCACCTCCAACATCATGTCGCTGGCCGGCATCGCGCTGGCAGTGGGCGACCTGGTGGATGCCGGTATCGTAATGGTCGAAAACGCAATGAAATCGCTGGCAAATGAAACAGAATAACTTGCTTACCAACGAAGAAAGAGAAGCGCGGATTGAAAGATCATCCAAACTGCTTGGAGGCGCCATCGTGAATTCCATCCTCATCACACTGGTGTCTTTCAGTCCGATTTTGTTCCTCACCGGGCAGGAGCACAAACTGTTTTCCCCGCTTGTATGGACGAAGACGTTTGCCATGATTGGTTCGGCCTTTGTCGTGGTGTTCCTCGTTCCGGTACTGATGGTCATGCTGTTGAAAGGAAAAGTGCGCTCTGAAAGCCAACACCCTGTCTCCCGTTTTTTCAAATGGCTGTATTCGCCTGCAATCGTTTGGTGTATGCGATGGAAAAAAACAACCATTGCATTGAGTCTGGCGCTGGTGCTGGGCAGTATTCCGCTAGTCCTGAATCTCGGTACGGAGTTTATGCCCCCGCTCGATGAAGGTTCGCTCTTGTTTATGCCGGTCACACTGCCGAGCGTTTCCAACTCCGAAATCAAACGAATCATGCAGGTGCAGGACAAAATCATCAAGGATTTTCCCGAGGTAGAGAATGTGCTGGGTAAAGCAGGTAGAGCGAACTCTGCCACCGACAACGCCCCGGTGAGCATGATTGAAACGATTATTTTGCTCAAACCGCAATCGCAGTGGCGCGCGGGCATGACGAAAAACGACATCATTGACCAACTCAACGCCAAACTGCAAATCCCGGGCGTGGTGAACGGCTGGACGCAACCCATCATCAATCGCATCAACATGCTCTCCACGGGTATCCGCACGGATGTCGGCGTAAAAATTTACGGGCAGAACCTCGATACCATCAATAAATTGGCGCAGCAGTTCAGGATAGAGTTGCAGGGCGTGGACGGCGTGAAGGATTTGTATGCCGAGCCGATTACCGGCGGCATGTATGTTGATATTAAGATCAGAAAAGACGAAATAGGGCGATACGGGCTTACGGTGGACGACGTGAACATGTTCATTGAGACCGCTTTGGGCGGTATGAATGTGACCACCACGATAGAAGGACGACAGCGCTTTTCCGTGAACGTCCGCTTTGCGCAGGATTTCAGGGATAAAATTGAAAAGCTGAAACGCTTGCAAATGCAAACGATGGAATACGGCCCCATTCCGCTTTCAGCAGTGGCAGATGTAAGTATTTCCGACGGGCCGCCGATGATCAATTCCGAAAATGCCTTGCTGCGCGGTACGCTGTTGTTCAACGTGCGCGACCGGGACCTGGGAAGCACGGTTGCCGATGCAAAAAAGAAGTTGGAAGCCGCCGTACAAAAACTACCGAAAGGGTATTTCTTAGAATGGAGCGGCCAATACGAAAACCAGGTGCGCGCGAATGAGCGCCTGAAAATCATCATGCCGATTGTGCTCGTCATCATTATGATGATCCTGTATTTCACTTTCAATTCTTTCCGCGAAACACTAATTGTGCTCACCGGCATTCCGGTCGCACTGGTCGGCGGCGCCTATTCGCTTCATTTTTTTGATGTCAATTTTTCGGTCGCGGTGGCTGTCGGGTTCATTGCGCTGTTTGGCGTGGCCGTGGAAACGGGCATTCTGATGCTCGTTTACATGAACAACTCGCTGTACGACAAATCAGCCAAACTGAAAGAAGAAAGCAAATCCTTCACCAACCAGGATGTCGAAGACGCTATTTACGACGGCGCCGTGCTTCGGTTGCGCCCCAAACTGATGACCGTCCTGGTAGATATTATTGGTTTGTTGCCCGTGCTGCTGGCCACGGGGACGGGCAGCGATGTGATGAAACCCATTGTTATCCCCTTCGTGTTCGGCCTGATTACCTCCACGCTTTTCGTGCTGATTGTGCTGCCGGTGCTGTTTGCCATCGTAATGGAATACGAATTGAGAAAAACCGGCGCCTTGAAACTCGTGCAACTCAACGATTGAGATGAAGAACAGATTCAAAATTATCATCGCCCTGCTGCTTGCAGCCTTCGAATCCGGCGGGCAAACTCCG
This sequence comes from Saprospiraceae bacterium, assembly GCA_016787345.1. GTDB lineage: Bacteria > Bacteroidota > Bacteroidia > Chitinophagales > Saprospiraceae > M3007. Next base: position 9,499 of record JAEUUU010000017.1, read on the forward strand.
CTCACCCTCGACAGCATCCTGAACCGCATCGAGACGGCACACCCGCGCCTGCAAGGCGCCGATGCACGCATCCGCGAACTCGACACTTACGCAAAAGGCGCCATCACCCTGCCACCGCCCCGGGTCGGCGGCGGCTTTTTTATGACCCCGTACAACCCGGAGCGGTGGAGCGAAGGCATGGGTTCATTTATGGTCACCGGCGAGCAAATGTTCCCCAACCGCAGGATGCAAAAGGCCGAGCAACGCTACATGGGCGCCATGTCGGGCATGGAACTCGCCGAACGAGGGGTGATGCGAAATATGTTGTTCGCCGAGGCAAAAACCGCTTATTACAATTGGGTAGTGTTGGAAAAGAAAATTGCCGTGCTCGAAGAGAGCAAAACCGCCCTGCGCCTGCTCATCGAAAGCGCCGAACAGCGATTCCAATACAACCGCGAAAAACTCGGCAGCGTTTATAAAGCCCAAACCGAATTGGCCAACCTCGAACGGATGCAGGCTATGTACGCAGGTGAAATCCGCCAGCAGCGCGCTATGTTGAATGCCCTGATGCAACTCGATCCAGCGACAAGTTTCGAAATCGACACCGCCGGTTGGCGTTTGCCGCCGATTCCTGTGCTGCCCGATACTTCGCGGATCGCCACACGCAGCGATTTTCGCGCCATCGAACAAAGCCTTCGCATTGCCCGGCTCGAACAGGAATGGCAACGTTCAAAACTAAAACCCGAATACGGCCTGCGCTACGACCACATGTTCGCTTTTGGCGGAACGCCCTGGCAATTTACACTGATGGGGATGGTCACGGTGCCGATCGCGCCCTGGGCAAACAAGGATGTCAAAGCCCGCATCGAAGGAATTGATTACCGGCTTGAAGCCTTCGAATGGCAGAAAGCCGACTTCGTCAACCAAATCCGGGGCAATCTCGCCGACCGCCTTGTGATGATGCAGACCTTGCAAGAACAAATAGACCGCTACGAGCGCGACATCATCCCCAACCAGCGCAAACGCTTCCAGAGTACTCTGTTGGCTTGGGAACAAAACACCGACGAACTTTTTATGACCCTCGATGCCTGGCTGGAACTCAAAATGAGCCGCCTCAGCCAACTCGACCTCCTGCAACAACTCCTGCTTGCCCGCACCGACTATGAAAAAGAACTGGAACAACGGTAAACTGACAACGCTTGGGCTGCTCGTGCTTGCCTTGACGGCTGCGGCCTGCCGACAAAAAAACGCCGGGCATGAAGGCCACATCCCGGAAGAAAAGACCGGGCACGAAAGCCACAATGTCGAAGAAAAGGCTGTGTACACCTGCCCGATGCACCCGGAAATCATCCGCGACGCACCCGGCAGTTGCCCTATTTGCGGTATGGATCTGGTCAAAAAAGTAGATGAGCATACCGGTCACGCTGCCGGGGCGGACAGTATTGACATCCTCTTAAAGCCTACTTACGAATATGTATTAAGCGCCACCGCGACCATCCGCCCGGA
>JAEUUU010000060.1 GCA_016787345.1 Saprospiraceae bacterium
CGAACTGGTAAAATTGGGGCCCAGCCCCCGATGGCCGTTGCCGATGACCGTTTCGTCCTGCCAATACAAAAAATTGTAGACCGACAAAAGGGATGGCGTTGCCAGCGGCGTCCAGGTTTGGCCGTAGTCGTCCGTTTTTAAAATGCCCTCGTAGGCACGGGAGGCATAGCCGCGCCCGTCGGTTCGCAACACGGCGTCGTAAATAAATACGTGATCGCCCTGGTTGCGATCCTGCCAGGTTGCGCCGCCGTCGGTGGTGACCAACAGGCTGCTTTCGAGCGGAGAAGTACCGGGGCCGCTTACGTAGTTGCCGGCCGTGACCACACCGAGCTGCGTATTGGTCATGCGGATATTGAGCAGGGTGCGAGTCACGCCGGGCGGATTGGGCGGGTAGTTTTGTTCCGTCCAGTTGATACCGCCGTCGGTGGTTTTCCAGATATGCCGCGATTGCAGCACCCAGCCGGTATCCGGGTGCGGAAAGGATACGGCCAGCGGGGCGCCCTGGTCGGCTGCCGGGAAGGGCAGGTTTTTCCAGCGGCGTTCTTCATCGGCAGGTACGGCATGGCAGACTTCGCGTTCCTGAACGAGGCACGAGGAGCGGACCCGCAGACAAATATTGTAACACCCGGGCGTGGCATACGTATGCTGTGGATTCCAGTCGGTTGAAACCGTGCCGTCGCCGAAATCCCAGACCCAGGTGTCGGCGTTGCGGCTTTGATTCAGCAATTCGACCGTGAGACCATCAGTGCTGGCCACGGAAAACGCGGGTTGGGGCAAGGGGCAAAGGACCGAATCACAGATTGACGCGTCCGAAGATGGCGCGCTCCACAAATCGCCAGAGGCATCGCGGGCACAGACGAAATAGTTGTACCCTTCGAAATCGCCCCATTGTGGAATCAGCCCCCTGTCGACGTCGCCTATTCCTTCCACCCATTCCACAAAATAGCCGTTAAAAGGCTCTTTCAGGCGAATCCAACGCCGGTTTTCGCCATTGAGCAAGGTAATTTGCCCGGTTTCCACCACTTGCAGCATGGGGCCGGCGCCGGCAGAAATAGCCTGACCCACCACGAGGTCAAAATCGTAGAGCAAATACCAGTCGGAACAAAGGCTGTAGGGCGTGCGCAGGTACACCTTGCCGCCATCCAGCCGCAAGTAAACGGGGTTGCCCGCCGGGCTTTCAAACAACAGCAGCGGCGTACTGCACAGGACGGTATCCTTTACGTAGAGGTAACTGTCGTTGGTATACCCTCCGTAAAAATTGAAGTGCCCCGCCCCGATCTGCAAACCGGGATTCGACCAGACCGAACTTTGACTATGCGCTAAAACAGCGGGTAAAAAAAGCGTGGCAAACAGCAGGAGACGCAAAGGAGACATAAGTGGAAAAGATTTTTTCACAATGTCGCTTAAAGATACCTCGATTCGCGCTCCTGCTGCTTTGTTTCACCACGCTGCTCAATGAAACTCCGTGACGATGCCGCCGTGCTGCTCCCAGCGGCCGAGGGTCTGGTTGTAGTAGGTGCCGAGAATCAGCTTTTCAACTCCTCCATCACCAGTTCGCCGTCCCGCAGGTATTTCAGGCGAAACCATTTTTCGCCCTGTTTGGGCAGTGAAAACAGGATTTGGTTGCCCTCCAGTATTTCCCAGTGCCCCACTTCCCGCGTTGTGCCGTGTCGGTCGGGCAGGCCCCAGACCAGCGTGCGGTCGGGCATAAAGAGGTAAACGCCCCAGGTCTGCATCAGACAGGGCGTCTCCTGCTGATCGGCGCCGACGAGGGTCCAGATCGTGCGCGTGGGCGTCTCGCCCACCACCGAACAGAGCCGCCACAGGCCGCCCTGCACGTCTTCGTCCACCAGGCCGCCGCTCTGGCCGGCCACTTCGCCGGCGCACAGGGCGGGCACCACTTCCTCCGGGTCGGGCGCCAGGGCGAGATTGAGCAAGGTATCGCGATCCAGCTCTCCGTCTTCGTAAATGTAGCCGCGCAGGTCGTATTTGGGGTCGCGGCGGTTGCTGCGCTCCCACAACCCGATGCGTTCGCCGTCTTCGTATTCTCCCGTCCAGACGAAGCCCAGACTGTCCTCTTCCATCCAAAAGCCCACGGGCACGGAAGCCGGTGCAATGCGCAGGTAGTACGCTTCTTCATAACTCTCCGGGTCGAAGGTCACGAGGGTATCGATCAGCCAGGAATCCGCCTGGGCGGAAAACATACCCCGGGCGCGCAGCCGCGCCGGGTCGAGGCTGTCGTAAGCCAGGTAAAGCCAGTTGCCGTCCTCTACCCGGAGGTATTCATCCAGGACGTTGCCGTTGGTAAAACGGCGGCGCACGGCCAGCAAGCGGTTGGAAACCGGGTCGCGTACCTGTTGTACGTTTCGGTCGTAGTCCCAGCTGGTACTGCCCCAAAAGTCGAAATCGAAGGTATCGACGCCGGCGGGCGGCATCACAATGGAGGCATCTGATTCGGCAGGTTCCTGCGCGAGGATCAAGATCGGAGAAAAAAGAAGGAAGAAGGCGACGAGGGTTCGCATGGATCGATTAGAGGGAGAAATTAGGATAAATGATGGGTTGTTAGAAAAAAGCGTGCCGAACTGTCTATTTACCCTCCGGCTTCATCTTTTCAAGGGTATAGACGCGTTTTTTAACATCGTAAACCAATCTGACGCGGTCGGCGTGGAGAAAAGTAAAATTAATCCCGGCTGCCCGGTAACCGCCCGGCGGGGAAAACCCGCCCAGTTCGCGGCCGTCGCGGCTGTCGACCAGGGTATAGAGGGTTGTATCCAGGTCGGCGGGTACGTAAGGGGTCACCCACAGGTTGAAACGGTTCGAATGCATGGGGCTGTGCGTCCGGTCGTAGGTCAGTGTATTCTGCTCTCCGGGCCGGAGCAGAACGGCCGTATTGCCCAAACACCCCAGCCAGCGCTTTTTGTCCCGTGAGTTTTTTAATTGGAATTCAACCATTTGCCCCGATTCCCGTTTGTCCGGCGTGTTTGACCGGAGGTAAAAATCATTGCAACAATCGTTGTAGGAAAGTGTGTAGGTCGAATCCGCCCGAAGGTCGCAGATCAAAAAAAGGCTGTCTCTGCGCGAGTGTCTGTTCAGCACGATCACAGTGTCGAGCCCCTCCCTGACAGGCACTGTATAGCGCAATTGCGCCGTGTCGACCAAACAGCCGTTGAACCACCATTGCCAAAAAGCGCGCTCCGAACGCGGAAAAAACCGGGTGTCAATCTCGACATATGCCCTCGGTCCCGGCTCCGGGAGCGGTTGGGGTTGGGCAATCACAGCGCTTTCAACCCGGGCTGGCGCCTGGCGCTGTTCGCAGGCTACAAAGGCCAATAAAAGCACGAAAAGAACGCCTCCAAAATTTTTCATGGTTTCAGGAACGAATGAAGCAGGTGGTAAAGTTTATTCAATGGTCATCAAGACCCATCTTTAAAATTTAATTCCCTTAAAAGCCCTAATTTTGCCGCTTCTCAAAACAATCATCGGGCTGATTGACAAGCCCTCGACGAATTACCAATTTTCCGAATCGTTTCAATGGAATACAACCCGCGCGACATCGAACAAAAATGGCGCATCTGGTGGCAGGAGAACCAGGTGTACAAAGTGTTGAACGACAGCAGCAAGCCCAAATTTTACCTGCTCAATATGTTCCCCTACCCTTCCGGCGCCGGCCTGCACGTGGGGCACCCGCTGGGCTACATCGCGTCGGACATTCTCGCCCGTTACAAACGCCTGCGCGGCTACAACGTGCTCAACCCCATGGGCTACGACTCCTTTGGTCTGCCCGCCGAGCAATACGCCATCCAGACCGGCCAGCACCCGGCCGTCACCACCGACCAGAATATCGCCACCTTCCGCCGGCAACTCGACAACATCGGGTTCTCCTTCGACTGGAGCCGCGAAGTGCGCACCAGCGATCCGTCGTTTTACAAATGGACGCAATGGATTTTCATGCGCCTGTTTGAACATTATTACGACAAAACAGCCGACAAAGCCCTGCCCATCAAGCAGTTGGTGCAGCATTTCGAACAAAAGGGCAATGCGGGCATCCAGGCTGCCTGCGACGAGGACACGCCCTCGTTCAGCGCCGCCGACTGGAAAGCCCTGTCGGAAAAGGAACAACAGGAACTGCTATTGAAATACCGCCTGACCTTCCCCGAAGAATCGTTTGTCAACTGGTGCCCCGGCCTGGGCACGGTATTGTCCAACGACGAAGTGAAAGACGGCGTTAGCGAACGCGGCGGATTCCCCGTGGAGCGCAAACGGATGAAACAATGGGCCATGCGCATCACGGCCTACGCCGACCGCCTGCTGGCCGGCCTCGATACCGTCGACTGGCCCGAATCGATTAAGGAACAACAGCGCAACTGGATCGGCCGCTCGCAGGGCGCTTCGGTGCGTTTTGCCGTCGACGGCCACCCCGGCGCGGAAATCGAGGTGTTTACCACGCGCCTCGATACGATTTTCGGCGCCACTTTTATGGTGTTGGCGCCCGAGCACGACCTAGTCGCCCAACTGACCACCGATGCGCAGCGCGCCGAAGTGGAAGGTTATGTGCGCTGGGCAGCCTCCCGCTCCGACATCGAGCGCATGGCCGAAACCAAAAAAGTGACGGGCGCTTTCACCGGCGCCTATGCCGTCAACCCCTTCAACGACCAAAAAATCCCGGTTTACATCGCCGACTACGTGCTGGCCGGCTATGGCACCGGCGCCGTGATGGCTGTGCCCAGCGGCGACCAGCGCGACTGGAATTTTGCCCAACACTTCAAACTGCCCATCATACCCATCCTCGATGCGCAGCAAAACCTCGACGAAGCCGCCGACCCCACCAAGGAGGGCCGTTACGTCAATTCCGGCTTTATCAACGGGCTGAGCTATCAGGAGGCCATGCCGCGCCTGATCGAATGGCTGGAAGAAAAAGGCCTGGGACAAGCCAAAGTGCAATACAAAATGCGCAACGCCGTGTTCAGCCGCCAGCGCTACTGGGGCGAACCCGTGCCGGTGTACTGGAAAGACGGCGTGCCTTGCCTTATCGAGGAAAACGAACTGCCGCTGTTGCTGCCCCAGGTCGATAAATACCTGCCCACCGAAACCGGCGAGCCGCCACTGGGCCGCGCCGAAGGCTGGAAATACCGGGGGCAGTACGAATACGAACTGAGCACCATGCCCGGCTGGGCGGGTTCATCCTGGTATTTCTACCGCTACATGGACCCTCAAAACGAGCAGGCTTTTGCCAGCCCGGAAGCCATCCGCTACTGGCAGCAAGTCGATTTTTACATCGGCGGCTCCGAACACGCTACCGGACACCTGTTGTACAGCCGCTTCTGGAACCATTTCATGCACGACCTCGGACTGGTGCCGGAGCGCGAATACGCCCGCAAACTGGTCAACCAGGGGATGATCCAGGGGCGTTCGAGTTTTGTGTTCCGCGCCCGGGAGCATTTTTATGAAGAATACGTCTGGATCAAGGTCCTGCAGCCGTTTTTTACCGAATTCGGCCCTATTCAGGTGCCGGTTTCCAAGGCTGAGGAAGAATACAAATACGATTTTGCCTTCGAAAGCAACGATTTGGTGATCGAGGTCGTGTCGTACAAACAAACCGACAAGATCGAGCGCATCCGCAGCGCCGCCGCTTCCGATGGCAAACGCCTGCTGGTGTTGTTCAACGAAGAACTGGCCGATACCATCAACGAGCCCGAAACCACGGCCGAAAAAATCCGCCGTGCACTCAACAGCCGGGAGACGTTTTTCATGAGCAATGCACAACCCAAAGCGGAGCGATTGTTCGTATCGCACAACCTGACCTCGAAATACAGCCCGGAATCGCTGACCAAACTGCACGTTGACATCAGTCTGGTCGACAACGATGTGCTCGACGTGGCGCGGGCAGCCCAATTGAACCAGTTTGCCGGCGCGACGTTCAAACTCGACGCCGACGGGAAGTTTATCTGCAGTTCGGAGGTCGAAAAAATGTCGAAATCCAAGTTCAACGTCGTCAATCCCGACGACATGGTGGAGCAATACGGCGCCGACTGCTATCGCATGTACGAGATGTTCCTGGGCCCCATCGAGGTCGCCAAACCCTGGGACACCAAGGGCATCACGGGCGTGTCGGGCTTTTTGCGCAAATTTTGGGGACTGTTTTTTGATGAAAAAAGCGGCGCATTCAACGTCGCCGACGACGAGCCCACCCGCGACGAACTGCGCGCCCTGCACACGGCCATCAAAAAGGTGAGCGACGACATCGAGCGTTTTTCAATGAACACCTGCGTGAGCCATTTCATGATCGCCACCAACGAACTGCGCAGCCTGAAATGCAACAAACGCGCCGTACTGGAACCCTTGGTCGTGCTGATTGCGCCCTTCGCCCCGCACGTAGCCGAAGAACTCTGGCACCGACTGGGCCACAGCGATTCGGTATGCGCCGCCCAATGGCCCGCACTCAACGAGGCGCATCTGGTCACCGATACCGTGGTGTACCCGGTCCAGATCAACGGCAAACTGCGCGGCAACGTGGAAGTGCCCGCCGGCACCCCCGCTCCCGAAGTGGAACAAATGGTGCTGGCCCAGGAATTTGTACAACGCAATCTGGGCGGCGGAGCAGTGAAGAAGATTATTGTGGTGCCGGGGCGGATTGTGAATATTGTGGCGTGATTTACTAAAATCGGGTCAACCATTAATATTTATCAAATCAATCGCCATGCGCCTCCTTCTCCCTATTCTCGCCCTCCTTCTTTTCACCGCCTGCAAAGACAAAAAGTACTGCGACTGCTGTGAAAATGAGGGGCTGTCGGCCCGTTTCCCCCTGAATATCGGCCCCGATCACCCCGACAGCCTGTTTACGGAGGCACTGCTCTACGTACCCAATATCATGGTGTACGACGGCGACGGCATCAACAATTTCTTTTTGGTCTTTTCCAATGCCGGCGTGGTAGAGATTATCTCGCTGGAAGTAGAGGACAAAAAAGGGAATCGGCTGTTTTCCCGCTACAATGTGATGCCGGCCGATATTGGCGCAGCCTGGACGGGCGTCACCTCGGGCGGCACCCGTTTCGAGGGTTCGTTCAACTACACCCTGGTCGTGCGGCTGTACGACGGCCAGGTCAAAACCCTCGATGGTTCGGCCTGCGCTTTTCCCTGCGGCGATGCAGGCTTCCCGACCAAACAACTGGATAATTGTCGGTTTACCAACCAGAACAACGGCAACGGGGAATACGACCCGACGCAGCCGGGGGCTTTGCCGGGGTGTTTTGAATGAACCGGATGTTGATCCATTATGCACCAAAGGGCAATTTTTTTTCGAGGCAGTAAGATTCAAAGGATTGCAGCGTTGTCGCTGCTTTGCCTGCTTCACGCCCCCCTCTCCGCCCAAACCTTCACCCCCGGCCAAACCTATTTCGGCGCCAACAACTACGTCGAGTACCGGGCCGGCAACCTGCCCATCATCATCAGCGCCCCGCACGGCGGCGATATGACGCCGGCGACCATTCCCGACCGCACTTGCCCCAACGCGGTGACGGTCAACGACGGCAATACCCAGGCTTTGTGCCGTCAAATAGATACAGCCATTCAGATGCGCTTCGGTTGCTACCCGCACATCGTCATCAACCGCCTGGCCCGCCGAAAACTCGACGCCAACCGCGACCTGCCCGAGGCTGCCTGCGACAATCCGCTGGCCGAACAGGCCTGGTTCGACTACCACGAGTTTATCGATTCGGCCAAAACCGCCGTCACCACCACCTACGGCCGCGGTATTTTTATCGACCTGCATGGCCATGCCCACACCATCCAGCGCCTCGAACTGGGCTATTTGCTCAGCGGCGCCGAACTGCGCAAACCCGACGATTCGCTCAATTTGCCCGTCTACGTCGCCGAAAGCAGCATCCGGCAACTGGCCGACACCAACCTCCACCAGTACAAACACGCCCAACTGCTGCGCGACTCCTTTGCCCTCGGCACCCTGCTCCATACCCGGGGCTACACCTCGGTGCCCAGCAACGCCGACCCGGCGCCACAGGCCGGCGAGCCTTATTTCAACGGCGGCTACAATACTTTTCGACACGGCTCCTCGGGCGGCGGCGCCATTGATGCCGTGCAGATCGAGTGTTACTTCGCTGGCGTACGCGACACCTGGGCCAATCGGCGCCTTTTCAGCGACACCCTGAGCCTGGCCTTGCAGATTTTTTTGGAAAAACACATTTTCGACCGCGCTTTCGTACCCGACATCAGCGGCGGGGCTTCCGTCTGCGAAGACGGTGTTTACACTTATTCCGTGCCCGAACTGCCGAACAACACCTACCTGTGGGCCGTCTCGGGGGGTGAAATTTTGAGCGGTCAAGGCACGCATACTGTCAGTGTCCGCTGGCTCAGCGCCGGCAACGGCAGCATCACCGTGATGCGGCTTTGTCCATAGACGAAAGAAACTTTCCTAATTTTATGCACTACCGCTCCGGTAAGCATCCTTAACCATACTTTTGGCGGGATATTCCGCCCGCATACCCATGCTGAAAATATTCCGCCAAAATCCGCCGGAGCACCTGAGCGACGAGCAGTTGCTGGAACGTTATGTTTCCGGTGGCGAAGCGCGGTATTTGGGGATATTGTACGAACGCTACATGCCGATGGTGTACGGCGTTTGTCTCAAAATTCTTCGCGAACCCGGCAAAGCCGAAGACGCGACAATGGCCATTTACGAAGAACTCGTGCGGAAGCTGCGCGAGCATCAGATCGAATCGTTTCGCGGCTGGCTTTACGTGCTGGCCCGCAACCACTGCCTGATGGAATGGCGCAAAAACCAGCGCCGCCCCACCGACCTGCATGCCCCGGAAGACATGGTTCGCTACGACGCCGTCGTGCCCGGTTTCGAAGTGGAACTGCCCGATGCCGGACCGGCGCCACTTGAAAAATGCCTCGGCGAACTGCCCGAACAACAGCGGAAAAGCGTCGTTTTGTTTTATTATGAAGAAAAATCGTACAAGGAAATATCTGATTTAATCACCGAAGACGTAGGCAAAGTGCGCTCCTATATCCAAAATGGCCGCCGAAACCTGCGAATTTGCCTGGAAAAACAAGGAATGGAGGAGTGGTGAATTGGTGAGGTGGTGAATTGGTGAATTGGTTATAAAAGGGTTACTTCTGCCCACATTTCAAGAATTTGGCCAATAAGCGAAAACCGAACCCGATCGCAGAAATGAACCTTTTATAACCAGTTCACCAATTCACCAATTCACCACCTCACCACCTCACCACCTCACCAATTCACCAAATAACCACACAACATGAACCCATCTGTCCGCAAGGACGACACCCGTTTTCTGGATTTGCTGGAACGTTGGACCCGGGGAGAATTCACCCGCGCCGACGAACAGGAGCTCCTTGCCCTGACCCGTACGGATGATTTCCGTAGGGAAGCCTGGGAGGGACTCTCCGACGCGCCCGAAGAAGACCACGCGGAGCGCATCGCTGCACTCCGGCGCCGACTGACCGGGCAGCAGCCTTCCGGACGGGGACTTGTCATGCCACCCTGGCTGGCTGCCGCCGCGGCTGTCTTGCTCTTGCTGGTCGCAGTATGGGTTATCCGCCCCTGGCAAAAACCCGATCCGCTTACGCCCATCGCCGGCGCTCAGCCCGACCAAACGCCCGGTGTGACAACCCATACCGCGACCGACAATGGACAACCCATTGCAGCAGCACCGGATATGTCGGTACAATCTTCCGAAAGCCCTTACCCGCCCACCGCGGCCCGTCAGCAGAGAACCGTTGCGCCCGAAAACAGCGTGCCCGACGACGCCATCGCCATGCAGGAAATGGAAGAAGGCAAAACTGACATGCAAGAAGCCGTCTCCCAACCCGCAGTAGATAAAATGGCGGACGCCCTGCCCGGCTCGCCGGCCACCAGCGCACCGGCAGCCCCGCTTCCGCAGGAAACCCGCAAGGCCAAAGCCAAGTCCGAACCGGCCCGACCGACCGACAGCACCCGCTGGTTCAATACCGACGACCGGCCCGACGTGGCAGCCATGAAAAAACTGGATCAGGAAAAAAGTCAGCCCGAACCCACCGGCGGCTGGGACGCATTCGCCGAATACCTGCGCCAGAGCGCACGGCTCACGCCGGAAGCCCGCAACAACAACGTATCCGGTACGGTTCGACTGCAGTTTATCGTCGATGCCAACGGCGAACCGGCCAACATCCAGGTCGTCAAAGGACTTGGCTACGGGTGCGATCAGGAGGCCGTTCGTCTGGTGAAAGAATGGGACTGGTCGCCCGGTTCCCTCCCGGTGACCATCGACATTCGCTTCGTGCGCTGATTACAAAGTATTGAGACTGTGGCGCAAGGCGGAACTGAACAACAGATAGATCTTCCGTTTGTCCGAGACTCTGAAACGCTCCTGGGCCACTTGCTGGGCAGGGGCGTTTTTGATTTTGGCAAATAACTGGGTGTAGTATTTGTACGCCAGATACACGCCGAGCCGGGCGCCACGCGGCAAACGCCGGATGCCTTCAAGAGCCGCGTCGAAATCCTCCTTGATGTCCGCTTCGATCCGGCGCTTCTGTTCGTTGTCGAAATACCGGAAATCGACGTCGGGGAAATACACCCGCCCGCGCTCGTCGTAGTCGCTGCGGATATCGCGCAGAAAATTGATCTTTTGAAACGCTGCGCCCAAACGGCAGGCAGAATCTTTGAGCGACTGGTACCTGGCATCGTCGCCTTCGCAGAAAACCCTCAGGCACATGAGTCCCACGACTTCCGCCGAACCATAAATGTATTCGTCGTACCCGCTTTCGTCGTAGGTGTTTTTGTGCAAATCCATTTCCATACTTTTCAAAAACGCTTCCGTCAGTTCAGGCTCGATGCCGTATCGGTGCACCACCTGCTGATAGGCATTCAAAACCGGGTTCAGGCTGATCCGCTCCCGGATGGCCCGCCAGGTGTCGTCGCGAAAACGATCGAACAACTCCTGTTTGGGGTAGTCGTGAAACGTATCGACTATTTCGTCGGCGAAACGCACGAAGCCGTAAATACCGCAGATCGGCGCGCGAAAGCGCTGGGCAAAAAGCCGAATCCCCAGTGAAAACGACGTCGAATAACGACGGGTGATAAGGCTGCTGCACTCGAAGCAAGTGTTGTTGAACAAAGCGAAGTGGTTCATAGTCTGCGTGGATACTTGAAGGTAGTGCGAAGAAGGGATATGGACTGATTGAATAATAATCTGTTTAATAAATCAATCGTTGGAAAGAACTTTCCCGACCTCCCGCGCTACCACCTGTCCGCTGATAATGGCAGGCGGAACGCCGGGGCCCGGCACGGTCAGCTGACCGGTGTAAAAGAGGTTGGAAACTTTTTTGTTCCGCAGGCGCGGTTTTAAAAATGCCGTTTGCATCAGTGTATTGGCCAGGCCGTAGGCATTGCCCCGGAAGGCATGGTAGTCGCGTACGAAATCGTTGTGGGCATACGCGCGCCGGTACACCACCGATTCGCCGATGCGCTGACCGGTCAGTACGGCCAGGCGCTGCATTACGAGGTTGTAATAATGCTCGCGAATCGCCGGCGTGTCTTCCAGCCCCGGCGCTACGGGAATCAGGATAAAAAGGTTTTCACAGCCTTCGGGCGCCACCGAGGGGTCGGTTTTGGAGGGCGCACTGACGTAAAACAGCGGCCGTTCGGGCCACCGCGGGGTTTCGTAAATCTCGCGGGCATGGCGTCCGAAATCTTCGTCGAAAAAGAGGTTATGGTGCAACAAATGATCAAGCCGCTTACTGACGCCCACGTAAAAAATCAGGCAGGAAGGCGCCATAACGCGCGACTGCCAATAGGTTTCGTTGTAATTACGCGTTTCGGTAGACAGCAGTTTGGACTCCACGTGATGGTAATCCGCCGCGCCGACCACGGCATCGGCGGCAAACACTTGTCCGTCGCGTGTGCGGACGCCGGTGGCCTTGCCTCCTTCCGTGTTGATCTGCGCCACTTCGGCATTCAGCACGATTTTCACCCCCAGCGATTGCGCCAGCAGGGTCATCGCCTCCACGATCTTGTACATGCCGCCCTGCGGGTACCAGGTGCCCAGTGCCAGGTCGGCATAATTCATCAGGCTGTACAACGCGGGCGTTTTCTCCGGGGTGGCGCCGAGGAAAAGTACCGGAAACTCGAGCAGTTTGATCAGTTTTTCGTGCCGGAACAGGCTTTTGACGTGTTTCGACATCGAGGTGAACATTTGCAGGCGGAACAAACTGCTGACCACCCGCCAATCGGCAAACTCCAGTATGCTGTGGCTGGGCTTTTGTACAAATTCATTCATCCCGACCTGGTATTTATACCCTGCCTCGGCCAAAAAGCGGCGCAACGAGGCGGTACTGCCGGGCTCAAGTTGTTCAAACATGGCCTCCAGGGCAGCCATATCGGCCGGTACGTCGAGGCGGTCGTTGGGGCCGAAGTAAACGCGGTAGGAAGGATCGAGGCGCACCAGATTGTAATATTCAGAGACCTGGCGACCAAAACGGGCAAAAAACTGCTCGAATACATCGGGCATCCAATACCATGAAGGGCCCATATCGAACGTAAAGCCCTGGGCGCTGTACTGCCGGGCGCGACCGCCGGTTTGTTCGTTTTTTTCCAGAATCGTGACGTCGTGGCCGTCGGCAGCCAGGTTGCAGGCAGCAGAAAGGCCGGAAAAGCCCGATCCGATAACAATTACTTTTTTAGCCATGTCGGCGAGAAGGGTTGAGGTATTTGCAGCAGAAACGGTTGGACCTTTACTTTGTTTAAGAAAAACCGGAAGAAAGTTAAACAAAATTACAAGATTGATAAAACTGGACCCGGGCGGGGGCTTGATTTTAAAAGTTTGCGTGCGAAAACAAGTTCCGGATCGTTTTAAAGGTTGTAACCCGGCGACATTTGTTTCCTTTGCAACCCGCTGCATTAACACGTTTGCGCATGGCACCCAACATATACGCTCGCAAATCAAATTGGAAATGGTACCTGGCCGTTGGCGGCGTGGTCATTGTTACGATCTCGTTGTTGTACACCCGTTATCTGGCCAACAAACTGGCCGATCGGGAGCATCAACAGGCAGAGCAATTTGCCGAGTCGCTCCGCAGCATTGCAAAAACCAACACGGATACGACGCAGTACAATTGCGATATCACCCTGCACAACCTGATTATCCGGCAAAATACTACGATTCCGGTTGTATTGCTCGACGACAGCTGGAATATCATCGAATACCGCAACCTGCAGGACAATTCCGATTCGCTCGACAAAAGCATTATCCGACAGGAACTTGCGCGAATGGTTGCCGCCGGCGCCGACACCATCGAAGTATCGGCCCCGCCTTATTTCCGTAATTATCTGATCTATTCCCACTCCAAACTCCTCAACTGGCTCTACTGGTTCCCCATCGTACAACTGGGACTGATCGCCATGTTCATCGCATTCGGCTACCTGGGTTTCAGCGCCGCGCGCAGGGCTGAGGAAAACCAGGTTTGGCTGGGTATGGCCAAAGAAACTGCACACCAGCTGGGCACTCCCATCACCGCCATTATCGGCTGGGTGGAAACGCTGAAATCGGTCAACGAAGGCAACAGCGACAACCTGGAAATGCTCGACGAACTGCGCAATGACGTTACCCGACTCGAACTGGTTGCCGACCGTTTTTCCAAAATCGGCGCACGCCCCGAACTGCGCTCCGTCAATTTGTACCACGAACTCGAAAAGTGCCGCGACTACATGAAGCCGCGCACTCCCCGCAGGGTCGTACTCGAATTTCCAGTTGCCGCCGAGCATCCCGACATTATGGTTCAGGTCAATTCCCACCTGTTCGATTGGGTAATCGAAAACCTGCTGCGCAACGCGATCGATGCCATGGAGGACGGCTCCGGCACAATCACCGCCGTGGTATACGAAGAGCCCGGCTTTGCTTGCGTCGATATTTCCGACACGGGTAAAGGCATTCCGGCAGGCCGTTTCAAAACCGTTTTCAAACCCGGCTATTCCACCAAAACACGTGGCTGGGGCCTCGGACTGTCTTTATCAAAACGTATTATTGAACAATATCACCGCGGAAAGATTTTTGTAAAAAGGTCGGAGCCCGGGAAAGGGACCACCTTTACCATTAAATTACCGAAAAAATAGGCGTTTCGATGAAAAAATACGCTACCCTGTCTTTCCTCGCCTTTACTACCCCCTTCCTGTTGAGCGCCCAATTGCAATTGCTCGGGCATCTGCCCTACGCCCCCCTGACGCTGGCCGGCTGCTGGCATTATGTCGACAACCAGGGCGGCGAATGGGCGCTCGTGGGCACAAGCGCCGGCCTGAGCATCGTAGACCTTTCCGATCCCAGCCAGCCGGTCGAGCGATTCAGCGTACCCGGACTGGCCAACAACTGGCGCGAGATAAAAACCTGGGACGGCTTCGCCTACATCGGCTCGGAAGCCCCCGGCAGCGGTATCACCATCGTGGACTTGCGGGCGCTGCCCGACAGTATTTACTGGAAAGTCTGGACCGGCGACGGCGCCAACGAGGGCCTGATTAACAGAAGCCATACCGTGGCGGCGACCGACGGGTGGCTGTACGTATTCGGCGGCGGAAACCTGACCAACGGGTGCGTTATCGCCGACCTGAGCGATCCCTGGAACCCGCAAATCGCGGGGATTTACGACGATTTCTACGTGCACGATGGCTACATCCGGGGCAATACGCTGTACAGCAGCGAGATTTATGCCGGACAATTCACCGTGATCGATGTAACGAATAAAAGCAACCCGGTTCCGCTGGTGAGCACCCCGACGCCCGGCGCGTTCAACCACAACAGCTGGCTTTCCGACGACAGCCAAACGCTGTTTACCACCGACGAAAAATCCAACGCCCCGCTGGCCAGTTTCGATATCAGCGATCTCGATAATATTACCCTGCTCGACACCTATTACCCCAGCGTTTTTCCCAACAAGGAAGTACACAACGTGCGGGTGCTCAACGACTTTTTAATCAATCCCTCCTATGGCGGCCAGCTGACCCTCGTCGATGCCAGCCGACCCGACAACCTGATTGAAACGGCCTGGGTATCGCTCGGTAATTCGCTGGTGTGGGACGCCGACCCCTACCTGCCCTCCGGCATCGTATTCGCCACGGCCAAAAACGAGGGCCTGTTCATTTACCAACCCACCTACCAGCATGCCGCCTGGCTGGAAGGACAGGTGACCGACGCTTCGACCGGGCAGCCGATCAGCGAGGCTAAAGTGTACGTACTCAATACAATAAACGCCGATACCACCCGCCCCGACGGGCTGTACAAAACCGGTAATGCCCAGGCAGGCGTTTACACCGTTTTGGCGGAAAAACCCGGTTATGCATCGCAAACCATCCCCGGCATTCAATTGCAGAATGGCATCGTGACTACGCTCAACATCGCGCTGGTACCCGAAGCCGTAAAAACGGCGGAAAGCCTTTCCGATGCATTTAAGGTATTTCCCACGCTTTTTCAGGATGAATTCACCATACAACTGCCTGTCGACAGCCCTTTCAAGGTAGGCCAGACAATAGTCACCCTGACGGATTCAAATGGTAAAACCGTGTGGCAACAAACGCTCCACGGCACAACAAACCGCCTTCAACCCGATCCCACCCTGCCCTCCGGCGCCTACTGGCTTTATCTGCAACAAGGACAAATACGCAGCGTGACAACGGGGCTGGTGAAACGTTGAGTTGGGTGTTGGCTTTTTAGGAGTTGGGTTTTGGGAGTTGGGTTTTAGGAGTTGGGTATTGGGAGTTGGGTTTTGGCAAAAGGGGGGGGCTGCTCTCAGGATATGCCTGAGATTTGGGCAGAAATTAACCACGGCTCGCGCGAGGCTTGGCCTCGTGACATTATCCGAGAGCAGCCCCCCCCTTTTGCCAAAACCCAACTCCCAATACCCAACTCCTAAAACCCAACTCCCGAATCCAATTCGAGAGCAGAAACAACCCTTTTACCAAAACCCAACTCCCAAAACCCAACTCCCAAAAACCCAACCCCCAAAACCTAAAACCCAACACCCGTGCTAGTTCTTCCTCCCGGTTCTCCATTCCCCGACGAATTTCCCAAAGGCGCCGTGCTGCTGGTCGACAAGCCCCTGGCCTGGACCTCCTTCGACGTGGTCAACAAGGTGCGTTATCTGTTGTCGCGCAAGCTGGGCATCAAGCGCATCAAGATTGGTCATGCCGGCACCCTCGATCCGCTGGCGACCGGCTTGTTGATTCTTTGCACGGGGGAGTACACCAAAAAGATCGAAACGCTGCAGGCCTTGAGCAAAGAATACACCGGGACGATCACTTTCGGCGCTACAACAGCTTCTTATGATTTGGAAAAACCCGTCGAGGCGACTTTTCCAACAGAGCACCTGAACAATGACTTGTTGGAAAAAGCCAGACACCGGTTTTTAGGGGAAATACAACAAGTTCCGCCGGTGTTTTCTGCCATTAAGGTGGACGGCAAGCGCGTGTACAAAAACGCCCGAACCGGTCAGATCACCGAAATTGAGCCACGAACCGTTCGGATCGATGAATTCGACCTGACGCCGCTGCGTACGGTGCCTGTCTCCTCGGCTACACCGCAGATCATCAGTAAAAAAGGAGCGCCGATTCACCTACACCCCGATTACGCCGATGGCCTGCAATGCGATTTCAGGGTGGTTTGCGGCAAGGGGACCTATATCCGGTCGCTGGCGCACGATTTGGGGCAGGCCCTCGATACCGGCGCCTATTTGAGCAGCCTGCGCCGCACCGCGACCGGCGGTTTCAGGGTGGAAGGCGCCTGGACGGTGGAAGGGCTGGAAGCCTGGTTGCGCTGACAAACAGACGCGTTTGGGTCGTTTTTGCAAAATTTGTCCGATCCTTTCCAAAACTAAGTCGATCGATCGCATCGCCGCACGGGTGAAAGGCTTACTTTCGGGTGTCCTTTTGCACTATGTCGATCCGCGCACTGTTATTTGTCCTATTGCCCTGCGTTTTGCAAGGCCAAAGCTTCGAGCCGACCAACGGCCCCCTGCTCCAGCAGGAAGTCGCCTTTGAACAAGCCAACGAATGTTACATCATTTTTAACAACCTGAGCGGCGACTCGCTCACCCTGCGCTGGCGCCTGCTGGAAGTAAGTATGCCCGATGGCTGGGACGCCGATTTGTGCGACTACGGCCTGTGCTACAGCGGTATCCCCGGCAATGGCATCATGAATCCCGTTGTGGGCCCTACCCAGCCTTATCTCAAACTGATTGTGCTGCCGGATGTGGTCCCGGGAGCAGCCTGGCTCTGGTTTCGAGCCTGGGAAGACGGCAACGAAGACAATTTTGTCGACGTCTATTTCAGCCTGCACACGCCGGGCACAAGCGCCGCCGGCACGGCGGGTGAAGCGGCGCCCCGTTTTTATCCCAATCCGGCTACCGATTTGCTTACCCTGGAAAATCCCGCTGCCACCGCGGCTTTTTTTCAACTGATCGCACCAAGCGGGCAACTCGTTTTACAACAACAGGTCTTACCCAATTCGGCGGAGCAAGTTTCATTGCGCCATTTAAGGGCCGGGACCTACTTCCTGAAAACCGGACAAAAAACAACTCCGCTATTGATTACCAACGAATAATACGGGAACCTATCCTTTTGCAACCTGCTTAATTTGAACAACATGAAAAATTTAATTACCTTCCTTTTCTACTGCCTGTCGGTAACCGCCCTGATCGCCCAGGCGCAAAGCGAAACCCGCGTTCAGGTCCTGGCCAGCACAGAAGAGGAAACCCTGATCCGCCTTACGCTCAGCGGCGTTGACCAGCACGCCGTTACGACGCCGCAAGGCCCCGCCGTTGTGGTCACCATGGCCGACGGGACGCCGCTGCTGCGCGCCGGCGCGCCGGATCTCCCCAAATTCGCCGCAGCGCTGACACTGCCTGCCACAGGGGCTATGTCGGTGGAAATTTTGGGCGGCGAATACGAAGACCTGCCCAATGTAGCCGTCGCGCCCTCCAAAGGCAATTTGATGCGCACTGTCGATCCCGCTACCGTGCCGTACGAATACGCGCCCTTGTATCAGGAAGACGCGTTTTTCCCCGGCATTTTGGCCGAAATGAACAGCAAACCATTCATTCTGCGCGATGTGCGGGGGCAATCGTTGTGGATTTACCCGGTTCAATACAATCCGGTGAGCAATACCCTTCGGGTATACCATGAAATCGTGGTGCGCGTATACCGCGCCGAGGAGCAAGGCGATAATGAGTTGACAGATAATACCGTTCGCGCACAAAGCCGCGGTTTCGAACAATTGTATGCCCGCACCTTCCTGAATTATTCGTCCAAAAGCGGGGCGCAAAGCCGCAGCGCGGCCACCGAGCCGGAAAAAATGCTCGTCATTACAAAAGACGAATTTCTGCCGGCGCTCGAACCTTACCTGGCCTGGAAACGTCAGTCGGGTATTTACACCACGGTTGTCCTCACGTCCGAAGTGCCGTCGCTCGCGCCGGATGGCATCTACGCCTTTGTATCGGATTATTACGCCACCCACGGCATTTCCTACCTGCTGCTCGTAGGCGACGAAAATGCCCTGGAACCGCTTGTACGCCCCGGCAGCCCTTATTCCTGCGACAATTGCCTGGGCTATCAGGCAGGCGACGACCATTATCCTGAAATATTTGTCGGCCGCTTCAATGCCGCCACCCTTGGCGACGTAGAGATCATGGTGGCCCGCAACCTGGAATACGAAAAAAATCCGCTGGTCGACGAGGCCGAAAACTGGTGCGCCACCGGCATGGCTTCCGCGTCCAACGAAGGCCAGGGCATCGGCGATGACAACCAGGCCGACTACCAACAAGGCAACGAATGGAAAGCCGCACACCTTGCAGACGGTTATGAAAAATACTGGGAATTCTACGACGGCAACCACGCCGACATCTCCCCCACCCCGGGCGACGAAACCGCCGACAAACCCGGCAACCCGGCCAATACCCAACTGGTCGAAGTCATGAACAACCGAGGTGTTAGCCTGTACAACTACACCGGCCACGGCTGGGAACAAGGCCTGGTGTCCGGCAATTTCAATACCGACGCCGTGGCGGCCCTGCGCAACCACCATCGCTATCCCATTATCATCGCCGTGGCCTGCTGCGCCGGCAATTTTACCAACAACAACGGCGGCGATTGCCTGGGCGAAGCCGCGCAACGCGCCGGCGCCTCCGCCGACGAACCCTGGGGAGCCATCGCAGGCTATTTCTCCTCCGACTTCCAAAGCTGGGCGCCGCCCATGGAAGGCCAGGACGGCATGAACCAATACCTCGTCGACGCCGACGGCGTCACCCTCTCCCCCACCCTCGGCGGCATGGCGACCTACGGAAACGCCCTGATGATTGCCGCATACGGACAAGGTGGCATCGACATGGCCGACGTGTGGAACCCCTTCTGCGACCCCACCACGGTGCCGCGCACCAAACTGCCCCAAACGCTCAACGCCACCCACCAGCCCTCCACTTTCCTCGGTACCACCAGCCTGAGCGTGTCCAGCGACGTGGAAGGCGCCCTGGTCAGCTTGTACTGGCAGGGCCAAACCCTCGCCGTAGGTATCGTTGAAAACGGCGTGGCGGTACTGGATTTCCCATCGCTCAACAATGTCGGCGACATGACCGTGACGGTCAGCCAGTTTAATTATATCCCGTACCAGGGAACGATCAACGTCACCCCCGCCGGTATTCCGTTTGTGATCAGCCAGGAAATCGTTCTCAATGATCAGGCCGGCAACAACAACCAGGCGGCGGACTACGATGAAACGGTCAACCTCGACGTGACCCTCGCCAACGTGGGCGTCGGACTGGCAGCCGCCACCAGCGCCACCCTCAGCACTGCCGACGACAATATCGTGCTGCTCGACGCCAGCGAAACGTTCGGCGACATCGACGACAGCACCTCCATACAGATCCCCGCGGCATTCAGTTTTAAGGTAAATGACGACGTAGCCGACGGCCACACGGTCAATTTCAACCTGCATATCGAGTACAATTCGGGCACAACCTTCGACATGCCGCTGTCGGTCAAATTGCAGGCGCCCAAACTTTCCGTGGGCGCCATCACCCTCGACGATACGCAGGGCGGCAACGGCAACGGCCGCCTGGAAAGCGGAGAAACCGCCAAAATCACTGTTTCCAACCTCAATACGGGCAAAAGCCTGAGCCCCAACGCCGTGGGCGCCCTGAGCACCGATTCGCCCTGGCTGACCCTCTCCGGTCCCGTCTTCCTGGGCACGCTCGACGCGACCACAGGCCAGGCCAATGCCGTGTACACCGTTGTCGTTGCGCCCGATG
This sequence comes from Saprospiraceae bacterium, assembly GCA_016787345.1. GTDB lineage: Bacteria > Bacteroidota > Bacteroidia > Chitinophagales > Saprospiraceae > M3007. The sequence goes on from JAEUUU010000060.1 coordinate 20,296, forward strand.
CCCCGCAAGTAGTAACGGCTTCTTTCGACTACCAAGTCACTGCCGGCAATTATGACGCGGCGAAAACGTATGGCCCCCTGGTCATCAATGCCATTATCGAAACCTTCGGCAGCAACAGCTTCCAGGCTTTCCCCTGGCAAATGGGCGGCAACAAACCCTGGACAATCTCCACGGCCAGCCCCTATGAAGGTTCGAGCTGCGCGCGTTCGGGCAACATCACGCACAACCAGCAGTCTGAAATGTTCATGACGCTCAATGTCACCTCCGACGGACAGGTGTCGTTTGCGCGCCGCACCAGCACCGAACAGGACTACGACTTCCTGCGCTTCTACATCGACAACCAGATGATGGGCCAGTGGAGCGGCGAAAGCGCCTGGGCAGAAGTATCCTTCCCGGTAGAAGCCGGCAGCCATTCGCTCCGCTGGGTGTACGAAAAAGACGGCATCGGCGTAGCAGGTTCCGACCGCTGCTGGGTCGACCAGATCAGCCTGCCGCCGTACCAGGTGGCCGTAAGCACCCAGGCGCCCGACAGCGACGTCGTCACCCTGCAGGTGGCGCCCAACCCGACCAGCGGACCGCTCATGCTCTCCTACGAACTCAACCGCGAACAACGCCTTGCTATCTCGCTATTCGATCTGCTCGGCCGTGAAGTGCGCTATTTCGAGGGCCGCCAGACAACAGGCCAAACCACGCACAGCCTCGACCTGGGCGCCCTGGCCCCCGGTGTGTATTTGCTGCAGGTGCGCGGTGAGAATTTCTCCGAAACGGTGAAAATTGTAAAACAGTAACCCTTATCGGGCAGCAATAACAGGAGCCGTCTTCCCTCGATCCGGGAAGGCGGCTCTTTTTTTTCTGAAAATTTTTTGCCCGATACCCAACCTTCTTTTTCCCGGCTGCGTGATAGGGTCAAAGTTTGCAAACACACCTCTTCTACTTTGATCTCTTTTCGACAATCACTTTTACCATGAAAAAAATTCTTTTCCTCCTTCTTGGCCTTTTTATCCAGGCCGCGGCGCAATCCCAAAACTGCCAGTCGTCCATTTGGCCCGTGGATTATGACAATGGCGCTACAACCTTGTCGGCCCTGGACTCCTCTTCCAGCGGCGTTCAGGAGTATCTGTGGAGTAATGGCGCCACCACGCAGACGATTACCGTCAGCACACCGGATACTTATTGCGTTACCGTAACCTACTCGGACGGCTGCACTTCTTCCGATTGTTATTCCCTGCCCGATGTTTGCTGGGTGACGACCTGGTGGTACTGGTGGGGGAACAGTGAGGTCATAATCAATTCGTACAGCGGGCCCTCGTATCTGGAATCAACTAACCTTTGGAGCACCGGAGAAACCGGCAATGCCATTACCGTAACCAGCGGAGGCGAGTACTGCATCACGGTGACCAAGGAGAACGGATGTACCGCTACGGAGTGTGTTACCATCCCGCCGTTTCCCAACAACGACGACAGCTGTACCGCCGAAATTCAGGGCTGGTTCTGGCCCGATAGCACCGTGCAACTCAACGCCCTGAGCAATGGCCAGATGGTTACCTACGAATGGAGCACCGGCGCCGTTACCGCCTCGATCATTCTGGATGCACCGGGCAACTATTGCGTAACCATTACCGACGAAACCGGCTGCCAGGCCTCCGATTGCTACACGTACGGCGATACTTCCTGCTATAATTATATCTACTTGAACTGGCAGAACAGCTACACAGCCGAGCTCAGCACATGGTCCAACCACCCGGCAGCCACCTACGAATGGAGCACCGGAGCAACTACGCCGACCATTTTGATTACCCAACCCGGCAGCTACTGCGTTACTACGACCAATATTTACGGCTGTACGTCGTCGAACTGCCTTGTGGTTCCCCAGAGCGGCAATTACCTCAACGTCTACGTCCATATTCCGGATTCGCTCAATGGTATTTATGCCGAAGTTTATCTCATCGAATATGATACGGCACAGGGAGGAATGCTGACGGCGATCGATACCTTTTATACATCCAATGGCTCTACAGTAGCCTATTTTGAAGATGTTCCCCCGGGCGAATATCTGGTGAAGGCTGCTTTGATGCCTGGTGCGCCGCATTATGACGAATATTTGCCGACCTACAATATTCAGCACCTCTTCTGGAATGATGCCGACCCGATTACGATAACGCCGCTCAGTTTCGGCACCTCCATCTCGATCCACCTGATCGAAGGGCAGAATCCGGGCGGCCCCGGATTTATCGGCGGCCTGGTGAGCGAAGGCGCCAATTTCACCGCCTCCGGCGACGCCGCCCGCAGCGAAGGCGATCCGATGGAGGGCGTGCAGATTATTCTCCGCAAGATGGACGACACGCCTGTTGCCGCCGCCAAAACGCAGGCCGACGGTACGTTCAGCTTCGACGGCGTAGCCTGGGGCACCTACCGCGTTTCCCTCGATCTGCCAGGTATCGAACCGCTGCACCAGGTGGTAACGATCAATGCCGACCAACCCTCGGTCACCTCGACCGACTTTACGGTCGACGGTCTCGGCGGCGCATCGGGAACCAATGCCCTTGCACAAAGCCAACCGCTGCAGGTACGCCCCAACCCGGTGCGCGAAATCCTGACGATCGATGTACCCGGCAACCAGGGTATCCTGACCCTGTTCAACAGCCAGGGCCAAATGGTCAGCCGCACCATTGAAAATGGCAGCACTGCCGAACTGGACGTACATTCGCTGCCCGAAGGAATTTACTTCATCCACCTTCTTTCCGGCAACCGGAGCTTTACGACGACCATCTCCAAACAATAACACCCGAGCACCTCCAATCCTTATGAACGTCACCGCCGACCTGCTTCTCGCAGCCCAGCAGGGCGAACGCAAAGCGCAGTACGATTTGTACCGGCTCTGCTTCCCCGTGCTCATGGCCGTGTGCATGCGCTATAAACGCGATGAGCAGGAGGCGGTGGCGTCTTTAAATGGCGGCTACCTGAAAATCCTGAACAACCTCGGTCGTTACCATGCCGAGGTGCCGTTTGAAGCCTGGATTCGCCGGATCATGATCAATACCCTGATCGACGAGTTTCGGCGCGATAAAAAATGGCGCGACCAGACGATCTATTCCGACAAGCTGGAACGGGAACGCGACGAAGAACCCGTCGACTGGAATGAAGCCGACAAACGCTTTGATTACCAACAACTTGAAAACCTGCTTCATCGCCTGCCACCCGTTACCGGGCAGGTATTCAACCTCTTTGCACTCGACGGTTTTTCACACGCCGAAATCAGTGCAGCCCTCGGCATGAGCGAGGGCACCTCCAAATGGCATGTCAATTCGGCCCGAAAACAGCTGCAAAACTGGATCAGGACCGAATTAATCGAATCCAAATATTGACCAGCACCTAAGCCAAACCGAATCGCGATCCTATGGAAAACATCGACGATTTTATGAAAAAGAAAATGCTCGACGAGGCGCCCGGCGGCGGCCGGCCCTTCGAGTTCAAGGAAGAATATTGGCAACAGGCCGAGGCGCTGATCGTTGCCGACGAGCGCCGCAAACGCCGGCGCCGCTTCATCTGGTGGTGGAGCGCAGGCCTCCTGCTGCTTGCACTCGGCGCCGGCGCCTGGTGGATGCTTCACATTTCGCCACAGCCCGATACCATTGCCCAACAAATGCCGCCTGCTTCGCAGGAACATTTTGATAAACAAACCGACACCGCATACACAGCCTTCCCCAAAACGCCATCCAATCTTTCCCAGCAATCAAATAACACAGCAACCAGGGCGCCTCAACCCGAGGGCACGAACAACGCTACACCTAATTCGTCCATCAATTCCTCCCCTGAAAAAAACTCCTCCGCCCAACAAACAAACGCGAACCTTTCGGCAAAAACAGCATCCGGCAAGAAGACCCCACAGCCCTCGCCCGGCAGCACTGATAAGCCCGGCTCACCCAACAACAGCCCCAGGCAGCAAAGTTCGGATGCCCCGACCGTAGCCGCGGGCACAACCGGCGCTGCCGGAAATGCCGCCAGTGAAACGCCGGGCGTTCCGCCTGCCGACAACACAGCCGCCGCAGCATCGCCCGTCGCTGCCCCCCTTGCGGTTGTCGCGCTTTTGCCGACGCGGCCCTTGACGCCGCTGAGGCATTTACCGCCCACGCTGCCGCCGCAAAAGCCGCGGCCCTCGCTTCCTCAGGCCCAGGCGCCAACGCCCGACCGTCGTCTGCAACTGGATGTGTTTGGACTGGGCTCTGTCTACGCTCCCACGGCCAGTACCCAGCGGTACGGTGCAGGAGCCGGTATCAGCGCATCGTGGCGATTGGGGCAGGCCTGGGCCCTGCAGGCCGCCCCGATGTGGCGCATGCGCACTATGGGTGCATTTCCGGAAGTCTGGGAACCGCAAAATACCCGCCAGCTGCGCTACAGTTTTGGTTATACCCTCGACGAATACAGTCTGGAAAGTACGGCCAGCCACTGGCTCGAAATACCGGTGGGCGTGCAGTGGCGAAAACTGCCCTGGACGGCCGAAGCGGGCCTCGCACCCGGTTTTTTGCTGGGTGTGCAAGGGCGGCAAACCCATGCACAGGAGGGCTCGCTGGAAGCCCGTACGAGCGGAAGCCAATGGGTGCGGCTGGATGATGCGCCGTTTTATAAAAACTATTTTGCCGTGTATGCCGGCGGGCGCTATGCACTGGGTAAAAAACTCGGTATAGGCCTCAGGATACACTATCTGGGCGGTGATTTCCGCCGCCCCAGCAGCGAATTCACCCCTCCCCGCCAGACCTTCTGGCTGGACGCCGGTTTGCATTGGACCCTGTTTTAAACTGTCAAATAACACTCACCATGACAAGAACCTTGTTCTTCTTCCTGTTGTTGGCGCTGGCCATCGGCGCCTGTAAAAAAGCGGACTTGCCCGATGATGTGGAAGAAACCCCGGTCTTTCAGGTCGATTACGGTACCGACAGCAATTCGGAATCCGTCGTAGCCGGCGTTGATGGCCGCTATCTGTTCACCAGTTTCGATCGCGACGACCACGACGTCGTCACGATGCGCGGGGCGTTTGCCCTTGTCGATTGCCCGGATGCCAATTGCCCGAATACCCTGATTTTTGAATTCAGGTATATCCAGCCCGGCGTCGTGGAACCGATCGATTCGGGCGCCGTGATACAGACGGGCCTGTACGGCGCCGACCGTTTCCGGCGCCCCTCTTCCGACAGCAGCGGTACGTATCTGGCGCGGCTAAAATTCGATGTCGGCGTTCCCGAGCCCGGCGCATCGTACCTCTGGAGTATTCAGCAAGCGCCTCAGTTGACCGTGGAATCAGGCGCGCCCTCGTTTTCCTACACATTCAGCGACACCACCTCCCCCCTGAAAATCGCTCTTAACTATATCAAATCCAACGGTTTTATCGGCTACACCGAATTCGCCTACCGATTCGACCAGGGCGCCTGTCCGCAGGTGAACATTCTCACTGCCCCCGACTCCGTCTTTCCCAACAACATCAGAATGGTTGCGGAAATGACCCCGGCCTCGGGCAACTACAGTTTTTTGTGGAACAACGGCTTGACGGATCAAACCATCACAATCGACTCTACCGATCTGGGCGGCGTCAAATCGGTAAGCGTCACCGATGCCGCCGGCTGCACTTCCGTCGGTTCTACATTTGGCATCGATACCGGGCAGGATGTCAACCGCGTTCCCGATGTCATCCTCAGCCGGCAAGACAGCGTGGTTGTCAACACCTTACAGTTGGGTACGGTGGCCATTATCTGGCTGGAGCCCGAAACCGGGGAAGAGTGGCGCTCCGACGCTGGTTTTCAACCCGCAACGAGTTTTATGGAAGTTTACGATTCGGCCCCCTACGAGTTGAATGAAAAAGGGCAAAAAACCAACCGGATGAACGTCAATTTCAAATGCCGGCTGTTCAATGACAGCGGCGAGTCCATTCCTTTTCAGGGAACGGGAAAGATAGCGGTGGCTTATCCTTAGCCGGGTTCAACGGAGGTAACCGGTAATTCCACGAAGAAGTCCGTCCCTTCATTTTCGCGGGTCTGGAAGCGGATCGTGCCGTCGAGCGCTTCGATGATCTTGCGGCAAATAGCCAGGCCCAGACCGCTTCCCGAGGTTTTGGTCGTGAAATTCGGTTCAAAAACCCGGTCGCGGATTTCCGGCGGAATGCCGCCGCCGTTGTCGCTGATCTGCACAATGGCCTTCGACCCTTCGCGCCGCATCAACACGCTGATATGTCCTTTTCGGTCGGAAGGAATGGCCTGCATAGCGTTGATAACCAGGTTATTGAACACCCGCAGGAGGTGGTTTTTATCGCCAAGGATATGCATTCGCTCGGCGGGCAACTGGAGTTCGTGGGTGAGTTCTTTTTGTTCGCTGAACAGGTCGTACACGCTTTCCACCACCTCGTTGAGCACCATGTCGTGTTTTTCCCGGATGTCGAGGTTGGCAAACATGGAGAACTCGGAAGCGATCTGCGCCAGTGAGTCGATCTGCTCGATCAGGCGGGTGATGGCTTTTTTCAAATAAGCTGCGGCCTGCGAGGGGTCCGACGAGACGCGTTCCAGTTGCTGCATCGACAGTTTCATCGTCGTCAGCGGGTTTTTGATGTCATGGGCGACCTGACGGGCCATTTCGCGCCAGGCGCCTTCGCGTTCCAGGCGGATCAGTTGATATTTGGAGTCTTCCAGTTTGTCCACCATGCGGTTGTATTCGCGGATCAGGTCGCTGAGTTCGTCCTGACTGTCACCGGCATATTGCAGCTGTTCGTTTTTATCTTCCAGGCGAAGCTGATGAATTTTTTCACCGATCAATTTTACCGGTTTGATGATGGTATTGGCCAGGAAAAGCGTGACGGCAGCGGCTATCAGCAACAGGAAAACGTACAAACTGGCCAGTATGCCTACGAATTCTGACACTTCCGGACCGATTTGCCGTTCGGCAAAATTGTAGGGTACGCCCAGGTAGGCCATGAGCTGGTTTTGGTTGTTCAGCACAGGCTGGTATTTGGTAAAATAGTCGAACCCGGCTGTTTTTTCGGCTACCAGTATTTCTCCCTGTCGGGTATTGGCCAATGTGATCAATGCCTGCGGGCTCATTTTTTCGGGTAAAACGCCCAGATGCCGGAGGTCGTCGCGGGTGGTAAAGGTCATGCTGCCATCCGGGGCGTACAGGTTGGCGTCGATCGACAAACTGTTGGCAAATGGCGCAATCGTCGCCGGCAACGTGCTGCGCATACTGTCGGAGCCCGCGGAGAGATCGCCCAGTTCGGCGCGCAAATGGGTCACGATGGCTGTGGAGCGGTAATCGAGTCCCGCGCGCTCCGACTGGTTGGCCGACTGGCTGAATTGCCGGTAACTCAGCCACCCGATAATCAGGAAGGCCACCACGATCAGGATGACGTTGGAGTAGTGGATTCGTTTGGCCAGCGAGCCGCGTACGCTCAGGATATGTTGCAAATAATCGGGCAACAGGCGCAATTTCGAATTGAGCAGGGCAAGGGCAAAGAGGATCAGCGACGAAAAAGCGAACAGGATGGAAAAGAGGTACATCGGGTTCAGCCAGCCCCCCGTACCGCGCCCTACGCTGACAACCGTGTTGCCGTTGGCGCCGGATTGTACGGCATCGACCCGGGCCGGACTGGCCGACACGAGTTCCATCGACTGCCCTTTATCCAGTTGCAGATTGGCGAGCGCCGGGTTGCGCGGTCCCTTTTCCACCACCAGCCTGTTGTTTTTCCAGATAGAATAATCGTACTCACTCAGTCTGTCGAGGTTTTTGTAGGGTTGATTAAAAAACAAAGCCGAGTAAACACGGGTGTTTTTGGGGTATTCATGGTCAAAAAAACAATAGATATCGGCCGGGTGATTGGGATCGCCCATTCGGTTGATCCGGAAATGGAACATGTAGCGCCCCAGTCCTTCTTCGTTTTCACGGTATCGAATCGCATCGTTTTCGCTGCCGATGGCCTCGGCGCGATCCCAGTTTTGGGTCACCACAAACTCGCGGTTTTGAGTCTGGTCGAGCAGCAGCGGCTGTTGGTCGCGATCAAAACCAAATACCCGCAGGCGATAGTGCTGGAACAGGTAGTTTTGTTCAAAAACCTTGTTGTTCAAATAATTGCGCAAAGAATCTGCTGCCGGCTTGAAGGGCCAGGGCTTGAGCAACAGCGGTAAATCCGCATCGGTTGCCATAGCGCTGTACAAGGTATGCAACAGGGGTTCGGCGCACAGCGCGTCGCGTTCGTCGGCCAGCGCCTCGGCATACGACTGGCGCAAACTTTGATCTTTCAACTTGTTGTATTGGTACAACAACTGGCTGGCAAACAAAGAAATCAGCAACAGCCAGAACACCAGCCAGCCGAAGCCGGGAGCCTCGGAATCGACAAATACATCCAGCACCACCGCATACAAAATGGCAAACGCGGCCAAAGCAAGCGCCGACAACTGCAGATCGACGACAAAACAAAGCGCCACCGCCAACACGCCGGCTATCCCAAGTGCCGTAAAACGCATTCGCGCCGGTATCCTCATTTGCTGCACCGTTTGGGCCAGCAAATGATTGAGCCAGAACAAAGCGGTCAGCAGCAAAACGAGCCCCGCCAGCAAAAGCGGAACGGAGGCATTGACGTTCAGTAAATTATTGAAATCAAGGTGCAGATCGGGCTGAAATACAAAGACCCGGAAAACAGCAGCAGAAAGGGGTACGCTGGCCATAATCAGCGCGAACAAAACGGTGGCCAGCGCTATTCGGGTCGGCATCGGCAGCCCCGTAACACCCTGAAATTTCAGCCGGTGGCGAATAAAATTGAACAGCCACAACAGCAAGGCGCCGTACAGGACCAGATCGGCAGGCGACAAGCCTTTTTGATCCGCATGGCAATGACCGGCATACAAGGGCAATCCGCAAAAGGCCTGGCCGGTAAAGTTCCCGACAATGTTGGCGCCGCAAAAAGCAGCCACGGCCGCGGCCGGAAAGGCAATGCCAAGGGCAAATCCCCGGCGTTCGCCCAGCCATTTGGCGCTTCGTTGCAATGCAATCAATAATAGCCCGCCAAAAACCACCCAGGCCAGTAGTTTCAGCCATAAAAGCCAGTCGGCGGCAGCAGCGCCGGTACTGCCGGCAAAGGAGAGCCAGCAAAGCGTTTGCTCCCCCGCCACAACGGGGTATTCGGTTTCGGTTGTGCTGATTTGGACTTCGGCCGGGATATGCGCCCCTGCCGGGAACAGCGATTGCGGCGAAGGGTTTTGTGCATCCAAAGAATAACGCAGCGGCGTAAGCACCAGCAGGGTCGCCTGTCGGTACGGCTCCCGGTAGGCGGCGTAATACCCCAAAGCCAGCCGCACCAATTGCCGCTGGCCGGCGGCAGATTGCAGGCGGGACAATTCCTGTTTACTGGGTAAAACGGCATTGTTTGTCCATAAAACCAGCGAATCGCCGCGCAAAACAAGCAGGGTAAAATCCTGTTTGGCCTGTTGGTCGAGCGCCGGACCCAGGTCGCCAGCCGACAACACGGAGCCTACCGCGAGTGTTTTGTCCAGCAAAGCCCCTTGCGACTGCACCCAATCCCTGGCCAGTTGCTCCTGCCGTTCGAGGTAGCCCGAAACCGCCAGGGCATAGTGTTCGGGGCGTTGCGTATCTTTGTGCCAACGATCGGCCAGAAAAGCCACCGCGAGCAACATCGCCTCGACAGCCAGGAAAAGCAACAGTCGTTTTGTCATGATAATGAGGGCAAGGCGCTGAGAATCAGAGCAGGACTTTGGATGATACGGGAGTTTTCGCCGACCGCTGCCGAAGTACTTGTTCAGACATTCAGGGGTGCGGCAAAAGTAGCGGAACAAAGTTTAAGCCAATACTTTCGCAACACGCATTTTTTTACCCCATCAACCCTATAAACTTTATCAACCTTATCCATCAACCTTATCCATCAACCTTCAAAAAAACACGCACCGCTCTGCCGCCTTTCGGGGAGGAAAGTCCGGACAACGCAGAGCGCCGCACCACCTAACGGGTGGGGCCTGTTTCGGGCAACCGGGGCGGGTACAGAAAGGGTCACAGAAAATTACCGCCTTCGTTTTGGCGGAGGTAAGGGTGAAAATGTGCGGTAAGAGCGCACAGCCTCCCGGCGCAATCCGGGACGCGGACAAACCTTGCGGGTTGAAATGCCATGTACACCTCGTCTTGCCCGGTTCGCCGGGCGACGCCTGCTGCTCGCGGGCGACACGAGGGGGGTAGGCAGCGCAAACGCCGGTCGGCGACGATCGGCGTCAGATAAATGGCAGAGCCTCCCGGGCAACCGGGAGCGACAGAATCCGGCTTACAGGTGCGTGTTTTTTTGAAGGTTGATGGAAGAAGTTGATAGGGTTTATAAGGTTGATGGATAAAAAAAGCGCGTCGCCCACTTTCGGAGCGACGCGCAACTTATTTTTCAAAAACTATTCTTACAAAATTGAGTGGTCTCGTTTCAGCGGCCTATTTCTCGCGGTTGAACGCGTAGAGAACATCTTTGCGAACCAGCATAAGTTGATTTTCGTCGAGGTGTTTGATTTCATACGACATGAAACGCGTGCCTTTCGAGTCGAAAAGATTCAACTGAGTGCCTTCCACCTGCCAGCGGGTGCCCGAGGGCAACATCGCATCGCTGGTCGTGCTTTCTACAGTGTGGTCGGCTTTAAAAATCACGCCGCCGCCGCAATTAAGTTGGTAGGAAGTGTACTCATCCCAGTTGCCCGATTTGGTGTTGCAAACCCAACCACCCTCGATACGGGAAGCGTCAAAACGGAAAGAGCAGAGCGAAAGGGCGAAGAAGCCAAAAAATGCGATAGTGGATAACCGAAGAACCGAAGACATAGCAGTGAAAGTGGATTAGAATAAAAGTGAAGTAAAGTTGTGTACTCCGTTTGTCCTTGAAGACGATACAAAAGTCGATCACCGCCCCTCCCCCACCAATAACATTTTTTGACCTTTGTGAGACGAAATCTCAGTTTATACAACCCGTCACTACTATATTTAAGCACTGAATATCAGCACTTTAACACAATATTTAATATTGTACATTTGCCTGTATTTGTGAAGATTTTATTTTCATTTCTTAAAAAATGTGAGAAAAAAATTTTTTCCCGATTGGCTATTGAGCAATACCATACTTGGGTTAGCAGCCAATAGGGCATCAGGAATTTGGCGGCGTTTTTCGAGAAAGTGGCAGTATTCTTGCAAGAAGCGGCAGTCGGATATCTATTCGGAGGCAAAACATCCTTGCTTCGCAAAAATTTGAACCGCTGAAAAAATTTTGGTTGAACAGACTGCTGCGCACAGACTTCGGTTATTTTTCGCTTTCATTTCAATACAGCCACACATTCACCTTCCTCCACTCATGCGATTCCAGGTATTCTTACTTGCCTTCTTTTTGGGCTTTTTGCCCGCCTGCAAACAGTCCGCTGTCATTGCTCCCTCCGGAACCCAACCGGCGGCAAATACCCTGCACACGCCCGACTGGGCCAAAAATGCCGTGATTTACGAAGTCAATATTCGGCAGTTTTCAAAAGAGGGCACTTTCAACGCCTGTACCAAAGAACTGCCGCGCATCCGCGACCTGGGTGTGGACGTCCTGTGGCTGATGCCCATTTACCCGCTGGCTACCACCAACCGCAAATGCCACGACAACGCGACGACCGAGTGTTTTGGCTCGCATTATGCCGCCATCGACTTTGAGGCCGTCAATCCGCGCTACGGCACCATGGACGACTTCAATCGCCTCGTCAGCGAAGCGCACCGGCTGAACATGAAAGTTATCCTCGATTTTGTGCCCAACCACACCGGCTGGGATGCCAAATGGATGAAAGAACACCCCGATTGGTACGAAAAAGGGCCCGACGGCAAAATCACCGACCCCATCAACTCCGACGGCACCAAGTGGGGCTGGACCGACGTGGCCCAGCTCGATTTCGACAACCCGCAACTCCGCGAAGCCTGGATGCGGGCACATGAGTTCTGGCTCAAAAACACGGCCATCGACGGGTTTCGCGAAGACGTGGCTGGCGCAGTGCCTACCTCGTATTGGCTCGAACTCCGCCCTCGGCTCGACAAGATTCGCCCTGTTTTTATGCTTTCGGAAAATGAAGACAAGGGCCGCGAACACTTCGCCGCCTGTTTTGAGATGAACTACGGCTGGGGCCTGCACCACACGATCAAAGACGTGGCCAAAGGCGCCAAACCCGCCTCGGCCATCTACGAACACACCGAAAAAGTGAAAAGCGACTTCGGCACGCGGGGCTGGCAGATGAATTTCACGCAAAACCACGACGAAAATTCCTGGAACGGCACCGAACGCGAGTTGTTCGGCGCCGGGGCCGACTGTTTTACCGCCCTTTGTTTCACGATCGAGGGCACGGGACTGATCTACAACGGCCAGGAAGCCAACCTCGACAAGCGGCTGCTTTTTTTCAACAAGGATGAAATCGACTGGTCGGGCAAGTCGCGGGCCGCCTTTTTCCGCACCCTCACCGATCTCAAGCACCGCAACCGCGCCCTCTGGAACGGCCGTCACGGCGGGCCGCTGCAAAAAATCCCGACTTCCGACGATGCGCACGTATATGCTTTTTACCGCGAGAAAAAAGGCGACAAAGCGCTTTGCCTGTTCAATCTTTCCGGCCAGCCCGTATCGGTCAGTTGGACCAGCCCCCTGCTCAATGGACAGTGGCACGACGTATTTGCCCCCGGCCAGCCGCTCGTAACGGTCAAAAGCGGGGAAACCCGGCAGTTGAGGGGGTATGGGTGGTTGATTTTGAGTAATCGGTAAAAAAAGTTGATACCTGACCATTCACTTTGGTGTCCCTCCCACAGCGCAATACTTCGGTATTGGAATTACCCTTGTTGTCCGGAATGTGTTGAGAGGAATCTTTACGCAAAGCGTGTAAGGAATCCGCTTTTCACGCCTTGCTCTCTTATTCCGAATCTTTTTCCGACAGGGTTCCGGGGGGCAGATCTGATAAAGATAATCCCGAATTACACATCACTGATTTCATCGGTATTGACGGTACTTGGGAGTTTGTTATCGGACCTTATGTATGCGATGACCGATCCTCGGGTACGATTTGGGGACAAGCAGTGATTGTTTGTTGCAGGTTACAAAGAAGAAGCCCTTGCCACTGGGTAGTGACAAGGGCTT
>JAEUUU010000061.1 GCA_016787345.1 Saprospiraceae bacterium
CTGAATATCACCTGGGCCGGCACCATGCGGGCCGACCAGGGCTTTCGGCTCTCGGACGAAGAGTTTGCACTGGTCAAAAAATCAGGGCTTCGCCGGGTGCTGGTCGGTGTGGAGAGCGGCTCGCAGGAAATGATGGACTGGCTGAAAAAAGACATCAAAATGGAGCAGGTTTGGCATGTGGCCGAACAATGCAAGCGCCTGGGGATCGAAGTCATTTTTCCGTTTATCGTCGGTTTCCCCGGCGAATCGGACAAGAGTTTCAAAGCTTCACTGGACATGGCGAAGAAACTGAGGGCCATGTCGCCGGGCTTTACGACGCCTGTTTTTTATTTCAAGCCCTATCCCGGTTCGCAAATCACCCAGGAAGTGGTGGCGCAGGGCTATCAATTGCCCCGGACACTGGAAGAATGGGCAGATTTCGACTATGTCGGCGGATCGAGCGGCCCCTGGGTAAGCGAAGAGCGGTACCGCCTGGTAGAACGTTTCAAATTTTACAACAAAGCGGCTTTCCGGCGCACTGGCTGGTGGCTGAGGCCGCTGCAAACAATCGCCAGACTGCGTATGCGGCACGACTATTTTGGTTGGCCGATAGAGAAGTATCTGGCCGATCGATTGTTGCCGCGACAGCAGTTGTCCTGAGGGGGGCCGCTTCGCGGCGTTATTGGTTTCACGCGGAGGCGCAGAAGCGCGCAAAGAAGGGACTTCGGGTTAACTCTGTGTCTCTGCGTCTCTGCGTGCAATTACATGTCACGCAAAGTCGCAAAGTGTGCAAAGAGGGGGGGCGCCGCTTCGCGGTATTTTTTTTATTTCACGCAGAGGCGCAGAGGCGCGGAGAAACCCCGGTTTTTCCTTCGCGCGCATTGCGACTTTGCGTGAAACAAAAAACAATACGGCCCCTCTGCGACTCTGCGGCTCTGCGTGACATAAAAACGCTTCGGCTTTGCGTGCGCGGCATCACCTCCGGATCAACATCCGCATACGCGGGCCGCCGCCCGGACCACCCGGACCGAAACTGTTGAGCGAGTAGGTAGCACGCAACATGACGGTGCGGCCGAGAGAGGCGACCCGTTCATCTTCAACGTAGTTGAGATTGGCGCTGCGGTGCAGGCCCTGGTTGCGGTTCAGGAGGTCGCGTACGGAAAGGCCCACCTGCAGGCGTTTGTTTTTCAAAAAACTGTGTGAAAATTCGGCATTCCAGATCGGAATCGTGGTGTTGAAACCATCGGCCCGCCCGGTGTTGACTGCCACGTTGAGCGAGGTGTTGAAAGCAAAATCGGCCGGCAGGTCGAGGTTGAGTTCGCTGGTGTAGGTCTGGGTCAGGAATTCCTGATTGAACGATTGGTCGATAGAGTAGCGCGACTGATTCCAGGTCAGTTCGGCGCCGGCGTTCAGGCTGAACCAGTCTGCCGGGTTGAAATCAAGTGAAGCCCCCTGGGTAAGCGCAATGCCGGTGGTGTAATTGGTGACGTTGTTGACAAGTCCCTGTCCGCGGTTCCAGCTGCCTTGCGTGTTGAGGTTGAGGCGGCTTTTAAGCGCTTTAAAACGCCAGCCAAAAGAGGTCATGCCGAACAGACGGTAGTTGGCAGCCGTATTTTCGGGGCGGTAGTGCCGTACGAACTGAGAATCGACCGACTGTGCATAAACGATTTTATCCTGGGTATAGTCGAAGCTCAGATTGGTGAAAAAACTGCGCATGTTTTCGGGATTAAACGACATGTAATTGGTCTGAATGCTGTGCGCGTACTCGGGATTCAGATCCGGATTGCCGTCGCGGATATTGAGTGGGTCGCTGAGGTCGGGTACTGGCTGGAGTTGTTGTACACTGGGGGGTGATACGCGGGTTTGATAGAATACCCGGAGGTTGCGTGTGGGGGCAAACTGGTAGTTGTAGTCGAGCCGCGGCAATACATGTCGGAACGTCTCGCGTACCGGCTGACCCTGGCCCGAGGTCACGGCGCCATCAAGCACGGCGTACTGGTAATCGAGCCCGACGCTGCCGTTCCAGCTTTTGCGATTGATGCGGAATCCGGCGCCGCCACGCTGGTAATCGAACCGGTTTTCGTAGGCGTTGGAGAGCAGGGGATTGAAGGTGTTTTCTCCGCCGTCGAGGTCAAAAACATCTTTGTCGGCGTTGTTTTGTGTGAGCGAATAAGCGTAGGAAAATTCGAGGTAACGGCGTTGGCCCAGCGGTTCGGTATAGGTCCCCTTGGCGCTCAGGCTGGTTTCGTCGTTGGTAAAATATTGGTCCTGTGCAATAGTATCCCGCACGGTGGTATTGCCACGGATGAACTGGTTGTCGGAAAAGCTGGTGCTCACCGACTCGCTGCGATTCAGGCCGCCGTCGAGATTCACGGTGAAATTGCGGCCTTTTTTGGCGAATTTATGGCGCCAAAGCACACCGCCGGTCCAGTTGGTCCCTGTGGCGTCGGACAGGTAGCGTCGGTCGCCGGTGTTTTGCAGCTCGCCTTCCGCGCCGAAAGTGCGCGATTGGCCGAGGGTTTGGGCGCTGTTGTCGCCGTAACTGATCGCTGAAGTGATCAGGACGGAATTGAAGGAATCGACTTTTTGATCGAGGCTGAGGTTGAGGCGGTGGTTTTGGAGCGAGTTGTTTTCGGCGGAGGTACTGCTCGTCTGGTAATCGCCCTGGGGTAAAAAATTGTTGCGCTGGATGGTGCGATCGTAATTTTTATCGGCCTGTGTAAACATGTAGCTCGCGTTCAGGTCGCCCTTGTATTTACTGCCGTATTCCTGGTTAAAGTTGACGCCGCCGGCCCATGTATTCAAAAAGCCTTCATTATTACCAAAATCGAGGGGCACGGTCATGTTGTCGGAATCGAACTGGAGGGTCACCCGGCCGCCCCCGCCGCCCATCATTTGGCGCATGGCGCCGGAAAAAGCCATATAGTCTTCGATACTGAAACCCGCCTGGTTGATGTTGTTGCCCAGGCCGAGGAACGACAATTGTTGCTTTGGGGTAAAGCGATTGAGGCTCAGGCGACCTTCATAACGCGCTTTTTCCTCGGCATCCAGTCCGCCGCCGCCGGTCAGGGTGCCAAACCAGCCGTTTTTGCGGTCCTCCTTCAGTTCGAGGTTGATGGTTTTTTCCCTTTGCCCGTCGTCGACGCCGCTAAACTGAGCCTGCTCGCTTTTTTTGTCGAACACCTGAACCTTGTTCACCGCGTCGGCAGGCAGGTTTTTGGTGGCGATTTTGGGGTCGTTGCTGAAGAATTTTTTGCCGTCGACGGTCACGTTTTGCACCGTTTCGCCCATGGCGGTGATGGTGCCGTCGGATTTTACTTCCACGCCGGGGAGTTTTTTGAGCAGGTCTTCCACCACGGCGTTTTGCTTGACTTTGAACGAGCCGGCATTGTATTCAACCGTATCGCCCTTGATGGCGACCGGATTGGCCTCGGCTGTGATCTCGACGCCGTCGATGATGTTGAGTCCGCCGGTGAGGGCAAGCTGACCCAGATCGACCGGGCGTGGATTGCCGTCGAGGGGCACGTTTTGCTGGTAATTGCGCAGTCCCGGATAGCTGGCCCGCAGCAGGTAGTTGCCGGCATTAAGGCTGCGAAATTCAAAAAGACCGCCCGCACCGGAACGGGTAAACGCCAGCAGGGAAGTGTCTCTGGGGCTCAGCAGCATAACCGTGCTGCCTTCCAGCGGCGCGGCGGCTGTGTCGACCAGTGTGCCGCGAAGCGAGAATTTTTGAGCGCTCAGGTAAAGCGGCGTACACAAAAAGAGGGTGCAGAAAAAGATAAGAATTGTTTTCATAGCCTGACGACTGTTGTTCGAAATCGTGCGGCAAAGGTAGGCCGGGGCTTTGGGCAGACAGGTTAAGCGCAGTTGAAGGATGGTTAATTAAGGTTAATCACTGACCTTTGCCGCGTTATGATACTCGGCCACATCCAGTCTGCCATTGCGGGTTATAAAACCTGGTTGCAAAAAACGGCGCACCACCCCTTCTTGTATGAATGGGAGTCGCTGCAAAACTTCCAGTTGCATTGGGATGCCGAATCGACCGATCCTGCAGCGATGTTCGACCGCGCTTTTCAAAATTCGGAAACCCGCCGTTTGTGGCAAACAGAACAATGGTACCCCAAGCGTATGATGCAGATTTTCTGGAAAGAAGACCCGCTGACGGCGCGCCGCATGTTCGATGATTTGTTCGACGAATCGCGCGACCTGGAAGCCCGGCTCGGGCGTTTTTTGTTCGGCTGCGATATTTTGCTTAGCGACTACCGGCGCAAGTACCCCACGAGCATCGAAAACAACCATTATCACGGCGATTTCCGAATGATCAGCCTGTACCTGGGTTTTCGATGGCCGGAAGCTTATGCGCCGTATCAATTCGAGACGTTCCGGGCCGCCCTGCTGCGTTTCGGCGCGCGGGACATACCGCGGGAGAATGACTTTGTTCGTTTTGCAAAGGTGCTTCGTACCCTGATGGGTTTTCTGGACAAAGACCCCGGCGTGGCGCAGGCGATGCAAAAACACCTTCGTACGCGGCGTGATTTTTCCGGCCGCACGCTCTTGCTGGCCGCCGATTTTTGCCGCTTCGCGGCGAAGGAAGCCTAAAACCGCAAATAGACCAGTTTCAGCCGGTTTCGGAACTCCGAAGGAATCAGGCATTCATCGACGCTGATCTGGTGGGCATCGCGGAAACGCAGTCGCAGGTTTTGCCCGAATGTGTTGAGCAGGCTGTTGCGGTCAAAATCGCCGAGCGGCGAAACCACGTATTCACTACAGGTATTTTCGTACTTGATTTCGTCGTTGAACAATACGTGCAACTGGTCGGCGCTGCGCATCAGGAAATAGGAAGAGAAAGAGCCTTCGTCGTCCTGCGAATATTGTTTTTTGTGCAGAATCGTTTTCCAGGGGATGGTTCCGTCGGGGTTGAATGCCACGGCAATGACGTCGTCGTAATAATAATCGACGACCAGGCGGGCGCCGTCGCGCCAAAATCCGCGGGCTGCTGTGGCGCCGCGCTGTATCTCGTGGTGCCGTTCGGCGATGAGGATGGCGCCCCCGTCTTCACGCAGAACCAGTTGAGTTACATCGGCGTCGGCGATGCCCCGGGCAGGGCTGCTGTCGTCGCTGTCGGGCGTGTCGCGCCGCCGGAGGATGTCGAAAAACTGATTGTCGAAGGGCTCGCTGCGCACCATGGGCGCCGCCAAATTGGGACCAGCGAGCAAGAAAAAAGAGCCGTTGGCGCGATCGCGGTTTTTTTCGCCATACAGGCCTGCGCCGACCAGGCGCTGGTTTTGGTTGTCGTAGGTGAACTTTACGTCGCAGGTAAGCAATCCCGGCAGCGGCGCGCGCAGGAGCTGATCGGTGTTGGCATTGACGCGCAGTATGCGAAAATCGTGCTCCTCGATCCGGGCTTTTCGGTTGTCGTGTTCGGAAACCAGGTACAAATCTCCAGTGTTGCCGAGCACCATGGCATCGACGTCGCTTTCGTAAAAAGGCTCTCTGAGCACGACGTTTTTATCCCAAAGCACCTGCATACGATCGAGCCGGAAACAGGTCATTTCCAGTTGTTCGCGTTCGGCAGTATTGTACACCACAAAACAATTCCGGTCTTCACTGCGCACCACGTCGAGTATGGGCGGGAAAAACACCCGTTCTCCATAATTTTTCAGGGTCATGCTGTCGATCAGCGTGGCGCCCGGGTCGTATTTGTGTACGCGCAATTGTGTGATGCCGTGCCGGCGGACTTTGAAGATGATAGAAAAGTCGTTGCGGCCGCCCACCACGTTCAAAATCTGGATACCGCGCCGGTCGAGGTCGTCGAGCCGGCGGCTCCACGACAGTTTCATCTGGTTGTCGTAGGCCTGCACCTCAAATTCGTCGTACTTGTCGCGAAACAACAGGATGCGGTCTTTTACCCGTCCGATGATTTCATACCCGTAATCGTTGCGTATCACGAGTGCATCGGATACCATATAGTTTTGCTGGGCCCTGGCCGGTGCAACAATGATCAATACGACCAAAAGGGCGGCAAGGAGGGTAAAAATCGGGCGGTGGCGCGGCGAACCAGGTCTTTTCATGTTGCAGTTTTGTTTGAAAACAATTTTGAGGCAAAACCTTTTCAAAAATCGGGTGAATTTTGCGGCAGGCCAACTGTTTTGTTCAATTGTATAAAACCTGCCCATGCACATCCTGATCATTAACGGTCCCAACCTCAATTTGTTAGGCCGACGCGAACCTGAAATTTACGGGCGCCGCGGTTTCGAGGAATATTTCAGCGAATTGCAGCAAAACTTCCCGGAGGTTCAATTGGAATATTTCCAAAGCAACCACGAAGGAGCCTTGCTCGACAAACTGCACGAGGCAGGTTTTTCCGTGCAGGGTATCGTACTCAATGCAGGGGCTTTTACCCATACCTCTATCGCGTTGGCCGATGCCGTGGCGGCTGTTCCGGCGCCGGTCGTGGAAGTGCATATCAGCAACATACATAGGCGGGAGGCATTTCGCCATCATTCCTTTATTTCCGCCGTGGCCGAAGGGTGTATCGCAGGGCTGGGGCTCGACGGGTACCGGTTGGCTGTGTCGTATTTGGTCAATAAAACCTGAGTCGGTCAGTCGATTTTTGAAAACTGCAACGGCACATCAGGGCGCAGAAACAGGATGCCCGTGGTGGCTATGGTGTCGCCCGCCTGCAATCCGTCCGTTACTTCAACCATTTCAGCCTGCCGAACACCGGTTTTCACCGTGACAAAACGCGCTTTTCCGTCGCGGTTTAGAATCACTTTTTTATCGCGGGCCTGTGGAATGATAGCCTGGCTCGGCACCATCAAAGCCTGATTTTTCTGTCCCAGTGAAAGATTCACTTCGGCAAATGCGCCGGGCAGCAACCCTGTTTTGTTTTTGACAATAGCCCTGACGAGCAGGTTCCGGGTGTCGGCCGAAATACTTTGTTCGGTGGCTTCGACGACAGCCGAGTAGCTGGTCGGGTTGCCGTCGACGGAGAAATTGACCGTCTGGCCGGGGCGGAGTTGCGCGCTGTATTTTTCCGGTACGGCAAAATCGAGTTTCAGTGCGCCGGTCGCGCGGATAGTGGCAACTGCGCTGGCCGGTGTGACGTAAGCGCCGGGACTGATGCGCCGCAGGCCGATGACGCCGTCGTAGGGCGCGCGCAGTTCTGTTTTACCAATATTGATGCGGACCAGTTCGATCTCGCTTTTGAGGGTCTGAACCTGCAAGGCAGCCAGGTCGTATTCCTGCTGACTGACGCCTTTTACCTTGAGCAGGTCGCCAAGGCGCTGTTCGGTAATTTCGGCCTGTTTCAACTGGCTTTCCAGTTTGCTCAGTTGCGTGCGCAGGTCCTGATCGAAAATTTTGACCAAAAGATCGCCCTTGCGCACATTGCGGCCTTCGGGCAAATTGATGGAAACAACGCGCCCCGAAGCTTCCGGGTGCAACTCGGTTTCCTCAGAAGCCAGCAGGGTGCCGGCAGCGGTGACGTCTTCGGAGAGAACGGCCGGTTTTACAATAAAACCTTCAACGGCGGTTACATTATAGGTCGTTTTAGGCGCCGCGGCCGGGGCCGACTGTTGTTTGGAATCGGAGGAGCAGGCAGCCCAAAAAAACAGGGCAAGAAAAAGAAGGGAGGAGCGAAATAACATCATGCAGGATAGCTTTATCCGGGAGCCGGAGACAAGGGGATACCCCTGCCGGCAAAAGTATCCTTTAAAAAATAAAAAGCCTGCAAATCAATGCAGGCTGTTGAACGGACGCATCTCTTCGCCGAGCCAGTTCTTGTTCCAATCGTCGATCGGAAGAATCTTTTTTGCCTGGCGCGTAATGCGGCGACGGAGGTAGGCAATGACCATTTTGGGAGACTTGCTCCACAAGCGACGGAGTTTATTCGTACGACGTGACATACTGAGGGTTACAGTTTTGCGATTAACGGATTAATCATTTGATAATGAACAAAAAACGCGCCGAATAGCAGTAAAGTTTCTGCCCGGCCAGAATTATTTTGTTAAAAAATAGCAAAGTCAACATTTAGCGGAAAGTGCGCCGAAACGCCGCTTGCGCGTACCTTCGCGTTTTGATTCGCCGCTGCCAACCAGCTGCTCAAACACAGCAAAAGATGAGCCAAACCCTGTCGATCGTTATCCCGGCATACAATGAAGAACGCACCATCCATCGCATCCTCGACAAAGTCAGGGCGGTGGAACTGATCGGAGGCCTTCAAAAGGAGATCATTATTACCAACGACTGCTCCCGCGACGATACCGAGGGCGCAATAAAACGCTACATGGCGGCCAACCCCGATCTGAATATTCAATACCAGAAACACGAGGTCAATCAGGGCAAAGGCGCCGCTTTGCACACCGGTATCCGTCACGCTTCGGGCGATTATATCATTATTCAGGATGCCGACCTCGAATACGACCCGGCCGAATACAACATCCTGCTGCGGCCCATGCTCGACGGTTATGCCGACGTGGTGTTCGGCTCGCGGTTTATGGGCGGCCGCCCGCACCGCATCCTTTTCTTCTGGCACAGCATCGGCAACAAAATGCTGACCATGATCTCCAATGCGTTCACCAACCTGAACCTGACCGACATGGAGACCTGCTACAAGATGTTCCGTTCCGACATGCTGAAAAGCCTGACTTTGCGCGAAAAACGCTTCGGGTTCGAACCCGAAGTGACTGCCAAAATCAGTCGAATCCCCAACGTGCGTATCTACGAAGTGGGCATTTCCTACTACGGCCGCACGTATGCCGAAGGCAAAAAAATTGGCTGGAAAGACGGCTTCCGGGCAATTTATTGCATCTTGAAGTACAATATTTGGGCGCGTTAGGCTGAAAAATGCTCCGCAGCAGCGAGGAAGGCCCCGGCTTTGATCCGGGTTTCGCGCAATTCGTTTTCCGGTTTTGATTCGTACAGCAAAGTCGCCCCGGCTGAAAACGACAATGCCCCGTCGCGGGCGTGGGTCGTTCGGATCGTGATGGCCGTATTGACGTCGCCGTTGAATAAAAACCAACCCACGCTGCCGCCGTAGTAGCCTCGGGTGTGTTGTTCGATCTCCTCGATATAACGCATGGCGGCAATTTTGGGCGCGCCGGTGAGCGTGCCGGCATTGAGGCTGGCGATGAGCGCGTCGAAGCCGGAATAACGCGCTTCCAGTTCGCCGCTAAGTTGGGCCACGGTGTGGGTCACGTGCGAATATTTCTCCACAATGCGGTAGTGGTCGATGGTGATGCCGGGTTTGCAAATGCGCGCCAGATCGTTGCGGCCCAGGTCGATCAGCATGTCGAGCTCGGAGTTTTCCTTCGGGTCGTTGAGCAATTGCATCATCAGATGGTGGTCTTCGATGGGATTGTCGGAACGCCGGATGCTGCCGCTGATCGGGCGGAGCGTGGCGCGGCCATTTTCGTAGCGAAGCATCATTTCGGGGCTGGCGCCCAGCAGGGTTTCGTCGCCGAGATCGACGAAAAAAAGGTAAGGGCTTGGATTGATGGCCTTGTAGCGTTCGTACAAAGGCAACAAAGGGCCGGAATAATGGGCCTGTAGGCGCCGGCTCAACACGATTTCGAGCAGCTCGCCTTCGTTGCACAGCTCGATGCCGCGGCTAACCTGCCGGCGGAAAGTGTCGTCGTCGGGTGTGGCGGCGAATGCCCCGATGCGCAGGGTTTCCGTTGTGTCGGGCGGGGTTTGCTCTTCCTGAAAAAGATGCAGAAAATGATCTGTTGAAGTGGCGGTTTCCTGGCCATCAGCGCGGGTGATGTAGAGCGTCAGATCCTGGGTCAGGTGATTGAACAACAGGATGTTATCGTACAAAAACAGGTGAAAATCGGGCTCCGGACAGTCTTTTGCATTGGGCAGGTCTTCGAACAGGTAGACGAACTGGTAGGCCAAAGCGCCATAAAAACCCATGAAATTTTTCTCCTCGCTGTGGAATGCCGCCAGCAAACGCCGCAAGGGCTGCGCGATGTTGGCGCGTTCGAGGCGCTCGTCTTCGGGGCCATCGAAGGGCGTTTTGGGGATGTGCAGCAAAAGCCGCCCTTCCTGATC
Organism: Saprospiraceae bacterium; assembly: GCA_016787345.1. Classification (GTDB taxonomy): domain Bacteria; phylum Bacteroidota; class Bacteroidia; order Chitinophagales; family Saprospiraceae; genus M3007. The sequence goes on from JAEUUU010000061.1 coordinate 10,033, forward strand.
GGAACGCACGAAATCTGCAAATTCGGCTTTGATAAAATCGTAAAAAACCTGGCCACGCGGATGCAGCAGGCGTACCGTCAGGTCCTCGTGTTTGCCCACCAGTTCGAGCGGCGGCTCGAGACCAATGAGCGACATGCGGCTGCTTTTGTCGACGGCAGAGGCCGATTCAAACAGGCAACTGGGGCCGTGGCCCTGTACCCGGCGGTAAAACCGGAGCGGATCGCCGTAAGGAAGACGCGTGGTTTGGGTGTGCATTTTTATATTGTATTAATGTACTGGTACGACGATGCAAAGATGCAATAAAAAAAGCCGCAGCTGCAAGGGGGGTACGGCTTTTTTAATGAAAAAAGATCAGGCGAATCTGCGCCACACCTCGAGGTATTTTTTGATGGCCTCCTTGTTGTCGCGGTACACTTTGGCGCCTCGGGTGGCAGTGACGATGCTGCAGGGCACTTCTTTGGCCACTTCGCGCTGGGAGAGGCCGCGGTCGAAGGCGTCGAAAATTCTCCAGCGTTCGATCATGAGGTCGCGTTCGTGCTCGGTGAAGGTGAGGTGCAGGAGTTCGTCGAATTCGGCTGCGGAGCGGGTGGAGCGAAACAGTTCGTAAAGCATGGGTCAGGGCATGGATATACTTGGCCGACAAAGTTGAGAAAGTTTTTGCAGTGCAGGCCATTTGTCATGGCAGGGTAAAAATTTTTGAAGAAAATTTTGTCTAGTCCCTGAAAAGCATAATAATTTTAACCTAAATTTAAAAACAACATTTCCAAATTGAAAACTTTATCACAATGCTCAAAATCAAAAGAATTCCGGTTTTCTTCCTGATCGCCTTTTTCGGCTTGCTCTTCACGCAGGATTTTCTCAGCAGCTGCGGCGGCAACACGCCCACCGGTCAAATCCTGAGCGCCGTGCTCCAGATCGGCTCGGACGACTGGAAAATGCCCGTCGACGTAAACAATGCGGGTAAAAACGCGACGCAGGCCGATTACTACAACTTTGGCTGGCAATCCTTCATCGCCGCCAACTGGCCTTCCGACCCCACTTATCGCGGCAAGCCCGACACCACCAAGCGTATCGGCGCGCTCGATGCCCAGGGCAACCCGCTTTCGGTCGTGTGGGAAGCCTGGTAGGAACAATACGAAATTTTCCTGCCCGGCGGCAAAAATCCCGGTCCCTGGAACCAGCCCGGCGAAGGCTGCGACGGCGGTAGTCTGGGCATGAAACGCCTGGCCGCATTTTCAAAAACCGACACTTCGGGAGTTGTCAACGATGCTTTCGACGAAGCCACGGGGCAGCCGCTCATCGATCAGTGGTCGCAATACGTGCGCTACGAGGTGCGCGTGAGCGAGTCTGAGTACAACTATTACGTGACAAACTCCTACTACGACGCCGATTCGCAGATCGTAGCCGTACAGCAAAACCGCTTCGTCGGGTTTCCGAAAGGCAACCAGACCATTCCGGGACTGCCGGCCT
>JAEUUU010000063.1 GCA_016787345.1 Saprospiraceae bacterium
TTGCACACCAGCAGGAGCTGGGTGTCGGGGTGGTGCAGACTGTGCAGGTCGGCGAAGAGTTCGGCGAGGGTCATGCCGCCGGTTACGTCCCACACGTAGCAGAGTACGGAGGCTTCGCGCACTTTTTCGAGGGTGCGCTGCACGCCGATGGCCTCGATCTGGTCCTGGGCTTCGCGCAGTCCGGCGGTGTCGATGAGGCGGAATTGCACGCCGCGGATGTTGAGCGCTTCCTCGATGGTATCACGGGTGGTGCCGGCGATGTCGGACACGATGGCGCGCTCCTCGTTGAGCAGGGCGTTGAGCAGGGTGCTTTTGCCGGCGTTGGGCCGGCCGGCGAGCACGGTGGCGACACCGGTTTTGAGGGCGTTGCCGAGGGCGAAGGAGTGGAGCAATTCGCGCACCACACGGCGGATTTTTTTCACGAGGTTTTTCAGATCCTGCCGGTTGGCGAACTCGACGTCTTCTTCCGAAAAATCGAGTTCCAGTTCCACCAGACTGGCAAAATGCAGCAATTCCTCGCGCAGACGGGCGATCTCGTGTTTGAAGCCGCCGCGCAACTGCCGCAGCGCCACGGCGTGGGCGGCCTCGCTCTGACTGGCGATGAGGTCCGACACGGCCTCGGCCTGCGAAAGGTCCATTTTTCCGTTGAGAAAGGCGCGCAGGGTGAATTCGCCGGGCTGGGCCAGCCGCGCGCCGCTACGCAGACACAACTGGATCACTTCCTGCAAAATATAGGGCGAGCCGTGACAGCCGATCTCGACGGCGTCTTCGCCGGTGTACGAGTGCGGACTTTTGAACACGGTGACCAGCACCTCGTCGAGCACGCGCCCTTCGGGGCCGACGATCTGGCCAAAATGGGCCGTGTGACCGGCCTGTTCGGCGAGTTTTTTGCCTTTGAAAATCGAATCGGCCACCGCCAGGGCCGAGGGGCCCGACAAGCGGATGACGCCGATGGCGCCTGTGCCGGGCGGCGTGGCGAGGGCTACAATGGTATCGGAAAGATTGGGCAGTGCCATGATGGAGCAAAACTGCTGTATTATTGTCCAAAATTCAAAATAAGGCATGGAAAACAACACGCCTGCTGAACCGCAATCGAAATTGAAAGAACTGACCGGCGCGAGCTGGAACCTGGAACTGATCATTTCCGGCGCGGCCATCGTGCTCACGACCTACCTGCCCGATGCGGTGGAAAACCTGTTCCATTACTACCATTTCAACCTGTCGGTCGACTGGTCGTCGGGGGCGTCCTACATGCAGGTGCTGGCCTACGCTTTTTTCAAAACCGTGGCCTACCTGATGATGACCATGTTTGTGGTGCACCTGGCCATGCGGGCATTTTGGGTGGCCGTGGTGGGCTTGCAGGCAGCGTACCCGGAGGGTATCCGGTACGACAAAATTCCCAACGTGCCGCCCAGTTTGCAGCGAAACCAGCAGCGGCGCTTCGGCGATCTGGAAAGTTATACGGTGCGGCTCGACCGGCTTTGCAACCAGCTCCTGGCCTTTACTTTTCTGGTCGGTATGATGGGTATTTCGCTGGGAGTCGTGTACGCGACCATATTCGGCCTGGCGCAGGTGTCCAGGCAGTTTATGCCCGAGTCGTTTGCCAAACAATTGCTCCTGGGGGCTTTCGTAGTCTTCATGTCTTTTATAACGATTTATGGTCTGTTGGTCAAAAAATTCCAACAGAACCCCGAGCTCGATGAAAAATACGGAACCCGGCTGTCGAACATCTATGCCGGCCTGATGGCGGTCATGACGCCGGTGTTTTACAAGCCGATGAACTATCTCTCCCTCACGTTTTTCTCCAACCTCGAAAAACGCCGGATGTATGTGATGACGGCGCTGGTGACCACTTTTGTGATGGTATCGGTGGTGGTGCTTTTTGGGGGAAAAATGGGAAGTTTACGCGGCCGGCATTTGTTTGAATTCCGGGATTTTTACACCTCGGGTACCCCGGAAACGGAGTTGTTGGCCAATCGCTACGACAACCTGCGCGAATCGCCGATCGACATTCCGCCGGTTTCCATCCCTTCCGATGTGTTGGAAGGCCCCTTTTTGCAGGTGTTCGTCGCCTACCCGAAGCAGCTCGACGCCAGTCTGCACAAGTTTTGCCCTGCTGCGCCTGCCGTCGATTCGATTAATGGGGCGGCCAAAAGGGCTGTACTCGACCAGTGGAAACTCGATTGTATGGGCAGTTTTTTCCGGGTGTTTGTCAACGACTCGCTCTACGCCCGGCCCGACTGGGTTTTTCATCAAAAACCCGGCGCCACGACGCGCGGCCTGGCTGCTTATCTGTCCACGGAGGGTTTTCGGAAAGGTAAAAACATGCTGACGGTCAAAATACCCAGCACCGTGAAGCCCGATTCGATGATCGTTTTTGGCGCGATACCTTTTTGGTATGCGCCGGAATAGGGTTAGGTATTCTAACACGTCTGTTTGGCAGGAGTCAATCGCAAAATCGACTGGCTGATGAAGGACTAAATCGGCTCCCGGTTAGGCCCCACCCCCAACCCCTCCCCCCGAGGGGAGGGGAGCCGATGGAGGGTTACGATTGTTCCAATCAAAGTGTCTGCGCCTTGCTGACTTGCGATCCGCACCCCTCCCCTCGGGGGGAGGGGTTGGGGGTGGGGCCTAACCAGGCCAACACCTCAAACTGGTTGTTCACCCACTCACCAATTCACCAATTCACCAATTAACTCACCAATTCACCCCAAAAAAAAGAGCCCGGCTCCGACGTTTCGGAACCGGGGTTCTCGCCTATGAAGCATAAGACATCTGAACCGGAAGGAAATTGCCGGCGCCGGTGGAAATAAATAGCCGGGCGCCCGGGCGTATGCCCTGCGAACCGATCGGGTAATTTCCTGAAAGTAGTAAATGGGAGAAACGATCTACGTTGCAAATCAGGTAAATCTTGCGGCAGCTACGGGATAAATGCCGTCCGCAATGCAATCGGTTCCGGATAAACACTGGTTACTGGCTTCGGGTCAGTCGCGATGGGGGGACCCAACCGACTTTTGACCAGTAACCAGCAGTGTTATGGTTTAAAATGAATACGGTGCAAGTGTTTTAACCCAAAGAGGCAAAACATTGCGGCATTAAAATTTAATGGGAGACTTGCGCAGTGGAAGAAAGGGGGCTGCTTGATCGCAGGCGAAAATGCAGAATGCGCACGGTAGGAAGGTGCAAATCTGCTCATGGGATGGACGGGTTGTTAGTGTGACAAATCGGATTCGATACGGATTAAAAATTCAGAAGTCGTAGGCAAATGTAGCGGGTGTTTGTCAGAAAATCGAAATTTTTTGACCACCCGATGGAGAAAGTGTGACATCGCGACCGGCTTCAATACTCCGAGAAGCCGGCCCATTGGTCGCCGAACTGCTCCCAGTAGGCGATGGCCTCGCTCCGGGTGGGGAATTCGGAATAAATTTCACCACGCGTGATGCAACGCAGCACGTGCAGGGTGGGTTTCGATACGTTGGACGGCAGGTTGTTGAGCGGTAGCCACTCCACGTGTTTGAATTTTTTGGGCTCCAGCGACTCTGGTTCGCCGTGAAAACGGGCTGCTTTGAAATACAGCACCAGCAGGGTTTCGTCCTTTTTCAGTTTGTGCCGGTGGAGCGCATGCACGAGGGAAAGGTCGGTGGCGTCTACATGGATGCCGGCCTCTTCCCGGGCTTCGCGGGCGAGGGCTTCGCGGGCAAACTCGTGCTCCTCCACGTTGCCGCCGATGAGGGTGTAGCGCCCGCCGTTCTTTTTCGTCTGGCGCAGAAAAAGCATCCGGTTGTCTTCTTCCAGAATCAGCCGCACGGCGAAGGTCAGCATGTTCGAAGGGCGTTGAGTGATTAGCCTGCGAGAGAGATGATTATTCGGCGTAGATGTCGAGCATGGCCGCTTCGATGGCTTCCTTGGAAGCGCCGGCGAGCATCATTTCCTTGCGTTTTTCGGCCTGGCGGGTGCGGGTTTCGACCTTGGTTTGGTCAAAAATGGCGACCTGTTCCTTGGTTTGCAGGATGCGGCGGATGCTGGCGAGGGTGCCGTTTTGTACGCTTTGTTTTTTAGCGGCGTAGAGGGCCGGGTCGCTGGTTTTCAGCGATTCGATGGCGGCCATATTGCGCAGTTTGCGCACCTGAATGGTGTACATCTGCTTGGCCTGGTCGGCGTTGAGTTTGTATTTGGTCGTGAGGGATTCCGTTGCGGCGCGGGCGGTGGCGTCGTCAGCGGCGCTGAGCGGGGTTTTGGGGCTGTTTTGTGCCGAGAGGCCGACGCTTGCGAGGAAAAACAACAGGAATGCGATCTGTTTCATGTCTGGATAGATTTTAATCGAGTGCCAAAATTAGGGAAAATATTTTCTGCGGGGCAAAAGCCTTTAATAGTTGCCAATAGATAACATAACCAGGGTACATCCTTCCACGGTCTCGATGCCCTGGGCGCGGGCCAGGCGGGCCAAACGCGGGTTTTCAGCGCCCGGGTTGAAAATGATGCGTTTGGGGTGCAGCGAAAGGATGTAGTCGAAGTAGGCTTCCTGGCGTTCGGCGTTGAGGTAGAGGGTGATGGTATCCACGTCGTCGAGGGCCGGCTGACCGTTCAGGATGCGCAGTCCGGCGATCTCGCCCTCCCGCATCCCGACCGGTACGGTATCGTGGCCGTACTGAAGGAGTCGGTGTACGGCCATGTTGGCGTAGCGGCTCGGATTGGGCGTGGCGCCCAGTACAACGGTTTTTTTCATGGTAATGAATGGTCAAAACGGCTGACGAGGGGTAAATGTTGGTGCGAAAAACCGGAGTTCTCCGCAATTCGGGTACTTTTGCGCGCTTTTTTATCCATATTACATGATTCTGACCGACAAAAAAATACTGGAGAGTATCGCCGAGGGCCAAATTGTGATCGAACCTTTCGATCGAAACTGCCTGGGTACCAATTCGTACGACGTTCACCTCGGCAAAACGCTCGCGGTGTATCGCGACCGGGTGCTCGACGCCAAAAAACACAACGAGATTGATTACCTGGAAATACCCGAAGAAGGTTTTGTGCTTCAGCCGGGAACGCTTTATCTGGGCGTCACGGAAGAGTACACCGAAACCCACAATTCGGTGCCGTTTCTCGAAGGCAAAAGCAGTGTGGGGCGCCTGGGCATCGATATTCACGCCACGGCAGGTAAGGGCGACGTGGGCTTTTCGAATACCTGGACGCTCGAAATTTCCTGCGTCCAGCCGGTACGGGTGTACGCAGGCATGCCCATCGGCCAACTCATTTATTTTTTGGTGGAAGGCGATATCGAAAACTACTACAACAAAAAGGGGAGTGCGAAGTACAATCAGCGCACCGACAAGCCGGTAGAGAGTATGATGTGGCGCAATTTTTAAGTAAATTATAAGGCTTTAAACTACCTCGTCTGTTCTACATTAGCTGTCTGAAACTTTATATAACTAACTGATTATGAACAGAAATTTACGTTTTGTACTCTTGTTTGTCCCCATGTTCCTGCTCTGGAGCCCGGGTTGCAAACAGTACAACAAGGATTACCAGCAGGCTGCTGCCCGTCCGGAATTTATCCATGCCGGTTTTCGCCGCCTGACGGAGATTATTCGCTTCGATATTTTTGCGCCGCCGATCTCCTCCCGCATCTATGCCTACTCTGCCGTGGCCGCTTATGAAGCCCTGGTGCCCGGCTATCCGGAATACCGCAGCCTGGCCGGTCAGCTCAACGGCCTGAAACCCGGCCCCCAACCCGAAGCCGGTAAAGAGTACTGTTTTCCGCTGGCCAGCGCCAATGCCTTGCTGATCGTCGGCAAAACCCTGGTGTTTTCGGAAGAAAACATGGAGGAGTTGAAAGAAAGCATTCTCGAAGATTACCAGAAAATGAACATGCCGCCCGAGGTGTACGAGCGTTCCATGGCCTACGGCGAGGCGGTGGCCAAACACATCCTGGCCTGGTCGAAGGGCGACAACTATGCCCAGACGCGCAGCGCACCCAAGTTCACCATCGACCCCAAAAACCCGGCCCGCTGGCGCCCAACTCCGCCCATGTATGCCGACGGCCTCGAACCGCACTGGTCTGAAATCCGCCCCTGGGTGCTCGATTCGGCCGCCCAGTTCAAACCGGCGCCGGCGGTTCCGTTCAGCCTCGACAAAAACAGCGATTTTTACAAACAGGCCTACGCAACCTATGAAACGGTTAAAAACCTGACCAAGGAGCAGGAGGCTACCGCCTGGTATTGGGACGACAACCCCTTCGCCATGGAGGTCAGCGGTCACTTCTCCTACGCCCGCAAAAAAATCAGCCCCGGCGGCCACTGGATAACCATCACCGGAACGGCCTGCCGCAAGGCCAATCTCGACATCATGCAGTCCGCCGAGGCCTACGCACTGGTCGCCTGCGCGCTGGCCGACGGGTTTATTGCCTGCTGGACGGAGAAATACCGCTCCACGGTCATCCGGCCGGAATCGTACATCAACCAGTACATCGATCCGGAATGGAAACCGCTGATCCAGACGCCGCCGTTCCCCGAGCATACCAGCGGGCACAGCACGATCACCGCGGCCGCGGCCACGGTACTTACTACCCTGTTGGGCGACAACTTTACGTTCACCGACAGCACGGAAGTGGAATTCGGGATGCCGCCCCGTACCTATAATTCCTTTATGCAAGCAGCCGAAGAAGCCGCGATCAGTCGCCTGTACGGGGGGATTCACTACCCGCACGGCAACCAGTCGGGTACGAAAAACGGCCAGGCCGTCGGGCAATACGTAACGGAAAAGGTGAAGACCAGAAAAAAATAGCAGCACGTTGGGCCAGGGCCGCTTGTTGCAGGGAAATACCCTTTTAAAAAAACGGCAGGTATTTGGTGTACAATCACTAATACCTGCCGTTTATTTTTTTATGAAAAAAATCCTTATGCCTGAATAGGGTTACGGGTTTCCCGTAAATAGCTGATTTTTGGTAGTTAAATGTGAGTTGACATCGCGAAAAGTGTAAAAATGTTGGCGGCGGCTCAATGAAAAGGGCTATTTTTGTCACGCATAAGCATCTTTTATCTCTCGCCCACTTTTAGTCCATCCGTCCCCCCGCCGAAATTGTACACCGGCCGTTACTCCAATAACGGCCGTCCGTATCAATGGAGTTAATCCCGAGTACACACTTTCCGATTTATCGCTAAAAACACTTTCACATCCCATGGGACGATTTTCTACCCATTCCTCTACCCTTGTGAATCGCTTCGCCGGCTTGATGCTCGCGTTGTTCGTTCCGCTTGCCCTGGCGGCTCAAGTGTCCGTGTCCACTACCTCTACCAACGTCACCTGTTTCGGGCTGTGTAACGGCAAGGCAAGTGCGGTTGGCTCCGGTGGCTGGGCGCCTTACACGTATTTGTGGAGCACCGGTGCCACCACGCAAAACGTGGCCGGGCTTTGCCCCGGTACCTACACCGTTACGGTCACCGACATCGATCTCGGCTATGCCGTCGGTACGGTGGTCATCACGCAGCCGCCTCAGCTGGGCGTTACTGCTTTTGGTACCGACCAGATTTGCGACTCCGCGCCCGAAGGCACCGCCACTGCCGTTCCGTACGGCGGCACGCCCCCTTACACTTATCAATGGAGCAACGGCGGCAGTACGGCCATCATTACAGGTCTGACTGCCGGCACCTATACCGTTACTGTCACCGACGCCAACAACTGCACGGCCGCCGCTTCGGCGACAGTTGTGTTTTTCAACGAAGGCGTGTGGTTGATGGTGTCGAGTACGCCGGTTATTTGCCATGGCGACAACAACGGCACCGCCCACGTCAGCCCGATGTCGGGTACGCCGCCCTACATCATCCTGTGGAGCAACGGCCAATCCGGTGAAACGATCACCAACCTCGGCCCCGGCACGTACAGCGTCACGGTAACCGATCAAAACGGTTGTTCCAACTTCACCTCCACGACCGTTACCGAACCGCCGCTATTGACCGGAACGACTTCTTCCACACCGGCAGCTTGCGGTAATACCGGTACTGCCACCGTATTTCCTACCGGAGGCACACCACCCTACGGCATCCAGTGGCACAACGGCGGCACTACGCCGACCATCATCGGTCTGGCGCCCGGTCCCTATTTCGTTACCGTCACCGATGCCAACGATTGCACCTTCACCGCTTCTGTGACCGTGGGCGGCAACAATACCCCGCTGAACGTCACAGGCACCGTAATCAGCAACGCCGGTTGTAATATCGGCGGCAGCGCCTCCGCCTCCGCCTCCGGCGGTTCGGGCAACTATGTGTTCGTCTGGGATAACGGTCAGATGGGCGTTACTGCCACCAACCTGACCGCAGGCAACCACAGCGTTACCGCCACCGATATCGCCACGGGTTGTATCGGTATCGGAATCGTCAATATCCCCTCCGCGCCTACGCTTACCGCTACCGTTACCGTCAACGCCAACGCCAACTGTACCGTGGGCGGCAGTGCCACGGTGACCGCTTCGGGCGGTACACCGCCGTATGGTTATTTGTGGGACAATGGCCAGACGACCGTCACCGCCACCAACCTCGGCGCCGGTCCGCACAGCGTTACGGTGACCGATGCTACGGGTTGTATCGTCATTAAAACCGTCACTATCGGCCAGGCTCAGGGCCCGACCGTAACGGCCGTCGTCAATACCAATGCCACTTGCACCACCGGCGGCAGCGCCACGGCTACCGCCACGGGCGGCTCCGGCGGTTATGTTTATCTGTGGAGCAATGGCCAGACAACCGCTACTGCCACCAACCTCGGCCCGGGCCAGCACATGGTGACCGTCACCGATGCCGGCGGCTGTTCCGCTTCGGCTTCCGTGACCATCACGCAGGCCAATTCGCCCAGCGTTACGGCTGTCGCTACCGGCAATGCCAATTGCAACGGCGGCGGCGGCGCGGCTTCTTCTTCCGCTTCGGGCGGTACCGCACCGTACAACTATCTGTGGAGCAACGGCCAGACGACCGCTACTATTTCCAACCTTGCCCCCGGTACCTATACGGTCACCGTAACCGATGCAGCCGGTTGTACCGCTTCTGCCGGCGTGTCCATCGCAGCCCCGCTGCCGCCTTCGGTTGTGATCACCGCCTCGACCAATGCCAATTGCAGCCAGCCGGGTAGCGCCACCGCGGTAGCCGCAGGCGGCGCCGGAGGCTACGCCTACTCCTGGAGCAACGGCGAAACGACTGCCACGGCTGTCAACCTTGCCGCCGGTTCGCATACCGTCACCGTCACCGATGGCGCGGGCTGCACCGGCACCGCATCGATCAATATCGGATTTACCAACAACGGTATCAATGTCGGCGACTTTGTGTGGTACGACAACGATCAAAACGGCTCTCAGGAAGCCGGCGAACCAGGCGTGCCCAATATCACTGTCAAACTGATCAAAGCAGGCCCCGACGGTCTGTTTATGACCAGCGACGATATCACCGTCGCTACGACGACGACCAATGGCGCCGGTCTGTACCTCTTCAACTGCGTAACGCCAGGCACCTACATTATTATGTTCAGCGGTATCCCGTCGGGCTATGAGTTCACCGATAAAGACAAGGTGAACGACTGCTTCGACAGCGATGCCAACGCCAATGGAAAAACAGCGCCCTTTACCGTGGTAGCCGGCCAGGCCGACAATCTCTGCATGGACGCCGGTATCCATACCATCTGCGATAACGTGCTGAATGCCGGTACAATCTGCTGCAACCAGACCATCTGCGAAGGCGAACAGCCCACTGCACTCTACGGCGTCACCCCGCCCTCCGGCGGCTCCGGCGCGATCGAATACCAGTGGCTGCAACTCGTGCAAATGGGCCCGGCTCAACCGACCTGGGTTGCCATTCCGGGCGCTACGAACGCCTCTTATTCGCCGGGTGCGTTGTTTGAAACCTCGTATTTCATGCGTTGCGCCCGCCGCGCAGGCTGCCTTGCATTCCTCGAATCGAACATCGTTACCATCACGGTCAAACCTGCCGGCTCGCCCGGTTGCGGTTCTTTCCTGCAACAGTTCACCGTATCTGCCCTTAGCAAATACACCGTGCAGGTGGAATGGGTGGCTTTGCCCGAACCGACGCAGTACCTCTACACCGTCGAACATTCGACCGATCAACTCAACTGGCATTCGGTAACCACCGTCATGGGTCATCAGGATGCGCTGAATCCGAACCAGTACACGATCAAAGACGACCACGCGGTAAGCGGCCAGAACTTCTACCGCATCCGCCGCGCCAATGCCGGCGGTCAGGAAAACCTCTCCGATCCGGAAATGATCGACCTGAGCCTGCCGGTGGTGGAATCGATGGCGATCTTCCCCAACCCGGTTGTGAAATCGCTGACGGTTCGCAATATGATGGTGTACGACGACGACGTAACCGTAACCATCTGCAGCACCAATGGCGACGTGATCGAAACCCTGACCATTCGCGGCGGTGAACTGCAAACCCTGCTGGTCGACATGGGCGACCGCCCCGTGGGTCTCTATCTGGCGCATATCCAGTTCTCCAACGGCGACCGCAAAACCGTGAAAATCACGAAGATGCAATAACATCATACCGAACGGTATCTGTCCATTATTTACCAACATGGGCGTCGGGAATTGTTCCCGGCGCCCATGTTCATTTGCGCAGGTGGTTGATTTATTAAGGGTTTATAAAGGGTTGATGAGGTTTATAAGGGTTTATGGAACCCGTGGTGGCCTGACGGCGCACGGTGTGAGAGCAAGTTTCCGGCGGAGTTTGCGGGAAATGCTACCCGGGTTTCTCCGCCATCAAAAAAACATACTTCCACAGCCCTTTTTCCAGGGCTTCAAACTGCCGGATCGAGGCCCGCAAATTGTCGTAGCGCAATGGGTTGATGATGCCCAGACGCAGCATCCAACGGCCCCAGGGTTGCCACTTTATACTTAAATGATGAAGGTTGCGCAGGGAAATGTACAGGTTTGCAGTGACGTCTTTATGCATAAAGTTAGAAAAGCCGGCGTTTGTTGCATGCTGCTCGTGCTCGGCCGCCGTGTCGATATCCGGTATCGCCCAGGGGTGCAGCCAGGCGCCCAGCAGGGCTTCATCTTCTTCTGAAAAAGGCCTGTTGCTGCGCAGATATTCCGCTGCTACAAGGCGTCCGCCCGGTCGCAGCAGCCGGAAAGCTTCGCGATAAAAATCATGCTTGTGGGGGGCATGGCAAAGACTTTCACAAGCCCACACGACGTCAAAAACAGCATCGGGGAAAGACGTGGCGCAGTAATCGGCGCAGACAAATTCTACGTTCGGGAGTTTTCGGCGTGCCAGTTCCCGACGGCAATCGTTCAACTGGTGTGCTGAAATATTAACGCCTGTTACCGCACAACCCCGGTTTTCCGCGAGCCAGAACACCGAACTGCCCCGCCCGCAACCGGCATCGAGCACCCGGCCGCCGGGGGCAATGTCGCCAAAATCGGCCAGGGCGCGGTTCAGGTTGTCGAGGGCGGGCAGGTGTCGGTCGGCAAATTGGTCGTAATAGCCAAAGTGCACGGCGAGGTTGCGCCGCCCGCCCCACACGACGCGGTAGTCGAAAGCGGTATGTCGGTAATAGGATGATACGTCGGGCATTGCAGGCTGCAAGTTAGGAAGCCTTCGGAAGATGAATATTCGCTACCCGCTTCTCCAAAATCCGCATTTCTTCCAACCTTTGCCCGATGCAACGTTTTCACTGGCTACGCAACCCCTGGTATTGGCTGGCATTTGGTCTGCTGGCCGTCGCAATACGTGGTTTGTTTCTGGACGTCATGGATGTAGATGCCTCACAATATGCCTCCATGGCGATGGAAATGATGCAGGACGGCTCCTGGCTGGAAGTCAAACACCGGCATGGCGACTACCTCGACAAACCCCCTTTGCTGTTTTGGTCGTCGGCTGCCTCGTTCACGTTGTTCGGCCTGTCAAACTGGGCCTACAAACTCCCCTCTTTCCTGGCGGCTTTGGCGGGCGTTTATGCCGTGTACCGTTTTGCCCGGCTTTATTACTCCCATGACACGGCGCGCAACGCGGCTTTTATCCTGGCTTCCAGTCTGGGTTTCGTCCTGATACTCAACGACGTACGCACCGATACCCTCTTGTTGGCCTTTACAGCCTGCACAGTGTGGCAACTGGCGGCCTATCAGGAAGGCAGGCAGTGGCGGCACTTGCTCGGCGCGGGGGTGTTCGGCGGACTGGCGTTGCTGGCGAAGGGCCCGATCGGGCTGGTTATGCCCGTGTTTGCGCTGGGTACGCATTTGTTGTTGCGCCGCGACTGGCGGGCCATCTTCCGCTGGCAATGGCTGGCGCCGCTCACCGTTGCCGGTATTTTGTTGTTGCCGATGTGCTGGGGGCTGTACCAACAGTTCGACATGCAGCCTCAAAAGGTTTTTAACGGCCGAACCGGCGTGTCGGGGCTACGGTTTTACTTTTGGGAACAGAGCTTCGGCCGTATTACCGGTGAAAGCGAATGGAAAAACGACTCTTCGCCCTTTTATTTTCTGCATATCTATTTGTGGGCTTTTTTACCCTGGTCACTGTTGCTGATCGGCGCTTTGGGGCGGCGATTCCGCGAATTGTACGCGCAGAAACTGCGTTTGCCTGCCGGTGACGAAGCGTATTCGATCGGCGGATTCGTACTCACGTTCTTCGCCCTGTCGTTGTCGCGCTACAAGTTGCCGCATTATATTTTCATTACCCTGCCCTGGGCGGCGGTGCTGACGGCGCGTTTTTTGGCCCTTGTGCCGCGCAGAATTTGGCTTTGGGGGCTGTACCTGAGCGCCGCCATTCTTTTGTTGCTGGCCATTTTGATGGCGACGTTCGTATTTCCGGGGGGCAACCCGGTCTTTGGGGCGATGCTGCTGACCATTGTGGGGTACTGGATTTACGCGATTATCCGATCGCCTTTTCCCGAAAATACCAACCAGTGGGTACAGCGGGGCGTTCTGGCTATGGTGGCCGCGGCATTTGTGCTCAATTTTCACTTTTACCCCAATCTTTTGCCCTACCAGAGTACCAGCAAGGCCATGCACTACGCGAAGCAAAAGGGCATTCCGGCCGATAAACTGGCGCATTTCCGCCGCCATGGTCATGCGCTGGATTTTTATGCCGGGCGTATTTTGCCTCAAATGGACAGTCCCGAACAGGTGCTTGCCACACGTGCAGCGCAGGGCGCGCTCTGGCTCTACACCACGGAAGAAGGAAAGGAAGAACTAGAAAAAGCCGGCGTTCCGTTTCGGGAGGAGCTGCGACTCGATCACTTTCAGGTCGCCCTGATGAAACCCGGTTTTTTAAACCCCGATACCCGGTTTAAGGTGCTGAAACCGGTATATTTATTGGAAATTCTGGCCAATCGGTAAACTTGATTGTGGAATATTTGAACCCGACTTACGGAATTCCGTTTTTTTCAAAATCTTAGCACCCGTTTTTGTAAAAACAAACGAAATACGATGGACAAGCCCTGGTTGAAGAATTACCCCAATGGCGTACCCGCCAATATCGATGCCGAAGCCTACCCCCACCTGATGGCCATGGTGGAGGAGAGTTTTGAAAAATACCGCGATCTGCCCGCTTTTATTTCCATGGGCAAAACCTTGACATTCGGTGAGGTCGACCGGATGAGCCGCGATTTCGGGGCTTACCTGCAATCGCGCGGATTGAAACCCGGCGACCGCATCGCCATCATGATGCCCAACCTGCTTCAGTACCCGATTGCGATGTTCGGGGCGTTGCGCGCCGGCCTGATCGTGGTGAATACAAATCCCCTGTACACCCCGCGCGAAATGCGGCACCAGTTTATCGATGCAGGCGCTACGGCGGTGATTATTGCCGAAAACTTTGCCGCCAATCTCGAACAGATTATCGGCGAAACCCAGATCAAAACGGTCATTCTCACCAGCGTCGGCGAAATGCTGGGCCTGAAAGGCGCCATTGTCAATTTCGTGGTGCGGAATGTGAAACGTATGGTGCCCAAGTTTAATCTGGCCAATACCGTCTCGTTCAAACATGCGCTGCGCGAAGGCCGCAAATTTACCATCGCCCCACATACGCCCAGCCTCGACGACACGGTGGTGCTCCAGTACACCGGCGGCACCACGGGCGTCTCCAAAGGCGCCATGCTGACCCACCGCAACCTGCTGGGCAATATGATGCAGATACGCGCCTGGCTCATGCCGGTGTTGAAAGAGCGGGAAGTTATTGCCTTATGCCCCCTGCCTTTGTACCACATTTTTGCCTTTACCGTCAATTGCCTGGCATTTATGAGTGTGGGCGGCGCCAATGTTCTGATTGTCAATGCAAGAGATATACCCGCCTTGGTGAAGGAATGGGCCAAGCACCAGCCCAACATCGTATCCGGCGTCAATACGCTGTTCAATGCTCTGCTCAACAACGACGCCTTCCGGGCGCTCGATTTCAACAACCTGAAAGCGACTGTGGGCGGCGGCATGGCTGTACAAAGAGCCGTGGCCGAGCGCTGGCAACAAGTGACCGGTTGCGTGCTGACCGAGGGCTATGGCCTCACCGAATCCAGCCCGGTGCTCACTGTCAATCCTGTCGATGGCAATGGCCGTATCGGTACGATCGGCATGCCCGTGCCCTCGACGGACGTGCGCATCGTCGATCCGCAGGGCAATGTTCTGGGCCCCGGCCCCGAACATGTGGGCGAGATTCAGGCCAAGGGGCCGCAAATCATGAAGGGCTACTGGCAGCGCCCCGATGCCACGGCCGAGGTGATCAAAGACGGCTGGCTGGGCACGGGCGATATGGGCTTTATGCACCCCGACGGCTTTTTCCAGATCGTCGACCGTATCAAAGACATGATTCTCGTTTCCGGTTTCAACGTGTACCCGAATGAAGTGGAAGACGTTGTCGCCATGATGCCCAAGGTGCTGGAAGTAGCGGCGGTGGGCATCCCGGATGAAAAATCGGGCGAGGTGGTCAAAGTTTTTATCGTCAAAAAAGATCCCAGCCTTTCGGCGGAAGAAGTGATCGCGCACTGCCGGGAGAACCTGACCGGCTACAAAGTGCCCAAACAAGTGGAGTTTCGCACCGAGTTGCCCAAAACCAACGTAGGCAAAATCCTGCGCCGGGCGCTCCGGGAAGAGAAGAAGTAGCGGCGAAAGCAGCGTTTGTCCAATTTTTTCGATCTTAACTAAAAGACCGAAATACGCCGGCTGCAGCGGCGTTTTGGGTTGACCCTTTATTGTTAAAGTATAGGAGAAAAATTGGGATTGTTTTTATGCCAAAAATCAAAGTCCTACTTTTGCACACTTTAACAGGAAAAAATTAGGCCGTTTCGGCGGCCCTGCATAAAATTGTACGCTGTTTTCCATCCAAACAACATAGTCTGTCTGTTTATGAAAAAAACTACTTTACGCATTCTTTCCCTTTCGTGCGCACTTGTGCTGGCAGTGGCTGTGCAGGCCCAGGACATTCACTTTTCGCAGTTCTACATGAGTCCGCTCAACCTCAACCCGGCCATGACGGGTGTGATGAACTGCAACCACCGCTTTGTGGCCAACTACCGCAACCAGTGGTCGTCGATCCTCAAGCAAAATGCGTATAACACCTACTCCATGTCGTACGACCAGAAACTTCCGGTCGGTCGTTACGACTATTTCGGTCTCGGCGGTACGTTGTGGGGCGACAAAGCCGGCACCTCTGAATTTGCTACCCTGCAGGCACGCCTGTCGGGTTCCTATGCCAAAAAAATGGGTGGCTACCGCCGCAAAGCCCACTACCTCGTATTGGGCGGCGACCTCGGCGTGAGCCAGCGCAGTATCAACAGCGCCAACCTCCAGTGGCCGAGCCAGAACAACGGCAACGGCCAGTACGATCCCAACTTCGGTACGGCCGAAATCATCGCCGACCCGAACTTCCTCTTCCTCGACCTCTCTGCCGGTATCCTCTGGTTCAGCGTGTTCGACGAAGACAACAACTTCTACTTTGGTGGCGCATTCAACCACCTCAACCGCGCCAACGTATCGTTCGGCGACGCCAGCATTCCGCTTTACAGCAAATTCACCTTCCACGCCGGCGGTGAATTTATGATCGCTCCGAAACTCGGCCTTATCCCGGGCGTCGTGACCTTTATTCAGGGTCCTTCCTTCCAGGTCAATGGCGGTACGTCCTTCAAATTCCTGCTCGGCAACAGCCGCCGCTACCACCAGGCTTTCCAACTCGGCGCTTGGGCGCGCGTGTCGAACAAACTCGAGCAAGGCAAATTGATGGACGCCCTGATCATGAGCACGCGTTTCGACTACGAGCAGTTTACCATCGGTTTCAGCTACGACATCAATACCTCCAGCCTGGCCCGCGCGACCAACGGCAACGGCGCCTTCGAGTTCTCGCTGGTGTATAAAATCTGCGGCCCCGAGCGCCGCGGTGTGTACTGCCCGAACTTCTGATCAATACCACCCTTCCGGGTGGAACATGCCTGAAAAAGATTTCCGTTTGCTAGGTAGCACCGGAAATCTTTTTCATTTTTGTGTTATCTCGAAAAAAACGACACACTATGTTCGGAAACAATAAAGCCGCGGAAGATCCCAAAAAAAGCGCCAACGCACTCCCTTCCGGTACCACGCTCAATGCTCTGGCCAAGGGCACTGTAGTGGAGGGCTCGGTTCGCTGCGACAGCGATCTGCGGGTCGATGGCACCATAAAAGGCAAACTGATCTGCAAAGCCAAAGTGATTATTGGGCCTACCGGTACGGTAGAGGGCGAAATTCAATGCCAAAACGCCGTAATCGAGGGCCGTTTCAAAGGGATTCTTTCCGTTTCGGAATTGCTCAACGTGCGCGAAACTGCCGAAGTAGACGGCGAAATCACCACTAATAAATTACTGGTGCAAAGCGGCGCGCGTTTCAACGTCGCCTGCAAAATGGAAACCGGCTCGCCTGCCAACGGCGCCGCCAAAAGTTTCGACGTAAAATCCAGCAACGATGCCACCCAGGTCGCCGGAGGAAAGGCGGAAGTCCGCAATTAAATCGGTCGCCAAATACAGCGGCATGGCTTTTCAATTGCTCGCTGCCTGCCTCATCGGTGTGTGGCTGGGCAAATGGCTCGACGGGCGTATGGGCAACGAACGCCCTCTTTTCGCCGTGTTTCTGACCATCTTTTTTATGCTCGGCACGCTGTATTCGATTTACAGACAGTTGCTGCGCGACTAACTGCGCCGACCGAAG
This sequence comes from Saprospiraceae bacterium, assembly GCA_016787345.1. Lineage (GTDB taxonomy): Bacteria > Bacteroidota > Bacteroidia > Chitinophagales > Saprospiraceae > M3007. Next base: position 17,162 of record JAEUUU010000063.1, read on the forward strand.
GGCATGGCCCGATTACCTGCTATTATACATGGAACCCAGTACTTTTTTTACCCGTTTATTGGCCATTACGCTTGGCGCCGGCGCGCTGCTGGCTGCTTTGAATTTTTTGGTTCCGGCAGCGCAGGTCCACGGACAATTTGCGATCGCCAGCGTTCTGTTGTTTGTCGCCATTTGTATCGGACTGTATTTTTGGGGCCGTAGCACCGCCCGCAGCAAAAACAAACTGGCGTTCAACAACGTCATCTCCCTGTCCGTTTTCGGCAAAATGATTCTGTCGATAGCCGCCCTTTTTATTTATCAAAAAACCGCCCACCCGACCAACGAGTGGTTCGTTGCTATTTTCCTGCTGACTTACGTCATTTACACCGTCTTTGAGGTTTGGTTTATGACCCGGCTGGCGAAAGCATGAGGTGGATTGATTCGATTAGTTCGATTGATCCGATTAGTTCGATTGATCCGATTAGTTCGATTGATTCGATTGGGCCTCCCCCAGCCCCTCCACAGGAGGGGGGCGGCGAAGCAAGTTGCTACTAATTGATTTTCAATGACTTGCAACTTTTTCGAAGGACGTGTTTAATATAATGGATGCAATTTAAAAGATAAGATACAAGTCCACAAACCAATTACAGCGCACTGAAAATCAATCAATAATGCCTTCCGATCCGCTCCCCTCCTGTGGAGGGGCTGGGGGAGGCCCAATCGAATCAATCGAACTAATCGGATCAATCGAACTAATCGAATCAATCCACCTCATGCTTTC
>JAEUUU010000087.1 GCA_016787345.1 Saprospiraceae bacterium
ACCACCCCATCCCTCAATTTCGGCGGCGCCACCGTATACCAGGCTGTTTGCAGGGCATCCACGCACATTTCCTGTTCCGCCCGGGAAAGGTCGATATGCGTCCAGCCGTGTTTACCCCATTTGTTGGGCACGGGGTACATGGCGCCCTGGCTCATGGCGCAAAAAACGTCCTGATCTTCGGGGCTGAGGCGCACGGTGGCGCGCCCTTCGGGCAGATTGACCGTGGCGAATACCTTCTTTTTTACGCGAAACGAAAGAATGTCGAAATGCGGGTGCTCATCCGTTTCGGGCAGAGAAAGGGCAATCTGGCGGAGATCGGCGAGGGAGATCATGGGAGCGGGCGATTGAACGATCAGGAGAAGTTTATGCAGAATCGTTATAAATGAGTGAAAGGTTGGCTCAACTAATTGCCTCAAATTTGGTTCAAGATTGGCACATTTGGCGGCATTTCCTACATTTGCGCGCCAATTTTGTGGTTTATTGCCGCAAGTGACCTTTTACTTTCCACCGACAAACGTATACTCCTTCCATCATGATTTTTGACCTGAAAATGCTGCGGGATTTTTACAAAAACTTCCCCGCCCGCGTGGATGCCGCCAAGGCCAAACTGAAACGCCCCCTCACGCTTTCCGAAAAAATCCTTTTCGCACACCTCCACCCCGACAACCCGCTGGCCGACTACAAGCGCGGCTCGGATTACGTGTTTTTTCAGGTCGACCGCGTTGCCATGCAGGATGCGACAGCCCAGATGGCTTTGCTCCAGTTTATGACCTGCGGCCGCAAAAAAGTCGCCATCCCCTCCACGGTACACTGCGACCACCTCATCACCGCCCAGAACGGCGCTGACAAGGACATGGCCGTCGCGCTGGATAAAAACAAGGAAGTATTTGATTTTCTGGGCTCCGTGTCCCAAAAATACGGCATCGGCTTCTGGAAACCCGGTGCGGGTATTATCCACCAGATCGTGCTCGAAAACTACGCCTTCCCCGGCGGTATGATGATCGGCACCGACTCGCACACCGTCAACGCCGGCGGCCTGGGCATGGTTGCCATTGGTGTCGGCGGCGCTGATGCCGTGGATGCCATGAGCGGTATGGCCTGGGAACTCCAGATGCCCAAACTCATCGGCGTACACCTCACCGGCAAACTGCGCGGCTGGGCCTCGCCGAAAGACGTCATCCTGAAAGTGGCCGGCATCCTGACCGTGAAAGGCGGTACCGGCGCCATCGTGGAATATTTCGGCAAAGGCGCCCAGAGCATGAGCGCCACGGGCAAAGGCACCATCTGCAACATGGGCGCCGAGATCGGGGCCACCACCTCCACCTTCGGCTACGACAAGTCGATGGCCCGTTACCTCAAAGCCACCGGCCGCAACAAAGTGGCCGCCATGTGCAACAAAGTCGCCCCGTACCTCACCGGCGACCCCGAAGTGTATGCCAATCCGGAAAAGTACTTCGACCAGGTTATTGAAATCGACCTCTCGAAACTGGAGCCGCACATCAACGGCCCCTTCACGCCCGACCTCGCCTGGCCATTGTCCAAATTTGCCGCAGCGGTCAAAAAGAACAAATACCCGGTGCAGCTCGAAGTCGGCCTCATCGGCTCCTGCACCAACTCCTCCTACGAAGACCTCACCCGCGCCGCTTCGGTAGCCCGGCAGGCCAAAGAGAAAAATCTGGAAGTAAAAGCGGAATTCACGATCACGCCCGGCTCCGAACTGATTCGTTTCACGGCCGAGCGCGACGGCATTTTGAAAGATTTCGAGCAAATCGGCGGCGTGGTGATGGCCAATGCCTGCGGCCCATGCATCGGTCAGTGGAGCCGTCACATGGACGACATGAAGCGCCCCAACTCGATCATGACCTCGTTCAACCGCAACTTCACCGGCCGCAACGACGGCAACCCGAATACCCATGCTTTCGTGGCATCGCCGGAGATCGTCACGGCTTTCGCCATTGCCGGCGACCTGACGTTCAACCCGAAAAAAGGCACTTTGACCAATAAAAAAGGCGAAACCGTCAAACTCGACCCGCCCAAAGGCATCGAACTGCCCAAAGCCGGATTTGCCGTCGAAGACGCCGGTTACATCGCCCCCGCCAAAAAAGGCGGCTCGGTGAAAGTAGCCGTCGATAAAAAATCCGAACGCCTCCAGTTGCTCAAACCCTTCGTACCGATCACCAACGCCGAACTTCAAAACATGCGCGTGTTGATCAAAGCCAAAGGCAAGTGCACGACCGACCATATCTCCATGGCCGGCCCCTGGCTCAAATACCGCGGCCACCTGGAGAATATCTCCAACAACTGCTACATCGGCGCCACCAACTTTTTCAACGACGAGCGCAACAAGGTGTACAACGTAGAAAACGGCCAGTACATGGAAGTGCCCGCTTCGGCCCGCCTGTACCAGAAAAAAGGCATCGGCACCATCATTTTTGGTGAAGAAAACCTGGGCGAGGGCAGCAGCCGCGAGCACGCCGCCATGGAGCCGCGCTACCTCGGCGTAAAAGCCGTAGTGGTCAAAAGCTTCGCCCGCATCCACCAGACCAACCTGAAAAAACAGGGTATGCTGGCGCTCACCTTCGCCAATCCGGCCGACTACGATAAAGTGCGTCAGGACGACAAGGTCTCGATCCTCGGTTTCGAAAGCTTCGCGCCCGGCAAACCGCTCAAGATCCGTCTCGACCATGCCGACGGCACGTCCGAAACCTTCGACGTGAACCACAGCTACAACGATCAACAGATCGAATGGGTACACGCCGGCAGCGCGCTGAACAAGATTCGCACTGATCTCGGTGTGAAATAATCTGTAGCGCCGCTGTAGCGCCGCTGTAGCGCCGACCTCCAGGTCGGCGATGCTGAGGGCAATGTAAACCCGCGATTATCAGCCATACCTTCAAAAGGGAATGCACCGTTTAACGATGGCGGCATTGACTGGTAATCGCGGGTTATTTCTTCTCGTTGCGCCGCTGTAGCGCCGACCTCCAGGTCGGCGAATCTGAGAGAAGAAATGTACCGCGATTATTAGCCAATGCCACGATAGGTTCTTGCGCAGGATACCGCCCCGAACGTTCAGGATAATCGCGGGTTATTACTGCTCTCAGCATCGCCGACCTGGAGGTCGGCGCTACAGCGCGCTACAGCGCGCTACCGACTACTGGTTCACGATAAAATACATGCCATGTACAAAATCATTATTATCCACAGCCTGCGAGGATGAGTGTTGAACCACCGCCCCGATCTTCCAGGTGCCTGCTCCGGGAGTAAAACAGCCACAAGCAGAAAAGATGTTATAGTTGTTTGTCACAGTGGCTGCCATAAAAGTGCCCCCCAAGAAGCTGGTGACATTCCCTCCCGAATTGTTTTGGTAACCCAAGCCATACTGTATTAAAACAGTACCGGATGTTGTTCCCAAAGGAGAGGAGGCCCATGCGCAAATTTTCTGGTTGGCACTGACAGTTACGGTTGCTGTAGGCCCGGCAAACACATATGCGTTGTTCGTATTCGGGATATCCTGGATAG
>JAEUUU010000140.1 GCA_016787345.1 Saprospiraceae bacterium
CATCGACACGGTGTCTCCGGCCTGGTTTTACACCGAGGAACGCTGGAATACGCTGCAAAAAATGCTGGAGGAAGAAAAAAGCAAAACCGGCAGCCTGACCCACAACCCCGACTACAAATTCGGCACCGTGGGCTGTGTCGCTCTCGACCAGTCGGGCAACCTGGCTGCCGGTACCAGCACAGGAGGCATGACCAACAAACGCTGGAATCGCCTGGGCGACACGCCCGTGATCGGCGCGGGCACTTATGCCGACAACAACGTCTGCGCCATCTCCTGCACGGGTCACGGCGAATATTTTATCCGCTATGCCGTGGCACACGACGTGTGGGCGCTCATGGCCTACAAAGGCTTGTCGCTGCAGGAAGCAACCGAACTGGTGGTCAATAAAAAACTGGTGGAAAAAGGCGGCGAAGGCGGTTTAATTGCCGTCGACAAAAACGGCAACATCGCGCTGCCCTTCAATTCGGAAGGTATGTACCGGGGTTTCGCTACGCCGGAGGAGCGGAAAGTGGATATTTATAAGTGAAGATGCGTTGTTTTGGGGATGTTTGATTTACGATTAATTCGATTTCCGATTTGTTCGATTTACGATTTGATTTTCGAAAAATGAGTTTTGATTGATTTAAAATCAACAATCCAAATTCTATTCGCAAATTGGAAATCGTAAATCGAATTAATCGTAAATCAAACATCCCCGAAACAACGCCTCTTCCCATAACCGTTACTGAACCGCCACCTGACGCACGACCACGCCTTTCTCATGCGCCCATTCGAGCGAGTAGAGTCCGCGCGGCAAGTCGCCGAGCTCGACTTTTTGGTTTGTATTTCCCGAAGGCAACGATAGGGTTGAAGTACGCAGCAATGCGCCCTGGGCGTTGCGGATGGAGAATTGAACCGGACCACCGGCAAATCCTTCCATATCAACCTGCACGGTACCGCCGGTCGGGTTGGGGTACAAACGCATGGCACGGGCGAAAGCCGGATCGGGTTCGAGGCCGGACACAGGCGTAACAACCACTGTAACCGGCACCTGATCGCTAATACATTCGACACCCGGGAAATCGATCTGCCAGTTGTAGAAGTAGTAGTAGCGGTCGTTGGCCAGGTCAGACGTTTTGATGTTGATGTAGCCCGGCATGACGTATGGGTAGTTTACATTGACGTCGCTGCGGCGCAGTTGCGGACTTACCGTTCCCAAATTGGTTTGGTTGATGCCGGCATCGGTCGTCAGTTGAAGGTCGTTGGCTACCGGCAGGTCAAAATTGAGCGCAATGATGGAAGTGCCCACCGGAATGGCGGCGGTATGCGAAGCCAATACGTCGCCCTGGCTGTTTTTCAGGTCGATTTTGCGCACGGCAGCAGTAGCGGTATACACTTTTACCGTGGCCAGTTTACAGGGCGAATAGCAATCGAAAATCAAAGCGCCGTTGAACTGGTTGCCGCTGAGTTGCGTCCCTTCGTGGTTGGCCGGACCGACAAACTGGTCGGGCATGTCGGTGGTAAGGCGATTTTCGACATAATAAGTCGTGTTTTCCAGCAAAGGAGGCGTGGTAAAACTGCTGCCCGTGCCTACCAACATGCCTTCTCCGTCGTACCAATACAAAGAGTCGCCGACTGCCGTAAGAAGGGCATATTCGTTTTCAACAATGGTATCGGGTGTAGCAACGGGCAATGCAGCATTCAGGACTACTACCTGTTGCGGTGCGGAATTGAAGGTCGAACACAGTCCCTGCGTGGTGACAAAATAGACGCCCGACTCGGTCACTTCGAGGCTTTGTGTGGTGGCGCCGGTGTTCCAGAGGTAGGAACTCGCTTCCGAAGAGGTGAGCATTACACTTCCCCCCGTACAAAACAAGGTGTCGCCTTCGATTGCAAGCGTGGGCGTCTCAACCGGATCAACGGTTATATTAATGCCGTTGGAGGTAGCGCTGCAGCCCTCCTCGGTCGAGACCGCAACGGAATAGGTTCCGGCGGCGCCTGCCTGGATGGTCTGGGTCGTATCGCCGTTGCTCCAGAGGTAGGAGGCAAAGCCGTCGGGGGCTGAAATTTCAGTGGTTTGTCCGCTGCAGATCACTGTCGAGCCGGCCGCTTCGATCGTTACAGCGGGCGTTTGGCATCCGCCTTCCTGAAAATTGACATACTGGTCGACCTCCGGGTTATAAAGCCAGTCGACCTGCCCCGAAGGCCAGCGAACCTGTACGGAGTCGATCGTGGTGACCTGCCCCATCCCGAAATGAATGAGCATGGAGTTCTGGATACCATAGCTTTCACCGGAGCGCACTTCGCGAATCTGGATGCCCAGCGCGCTGTACAGGGTGACTTTGGCGCCCACGCCGTTGCGGTTGCTTTGCACGCCGCGCAGGCTAAGGCCGAAGTAATGGTTGTCGTTGCCCTGGTTCATCCAGAGCGCATCGGGGATATTGCTCGGATCGGTATAGATCTCGGCATAGCCGCCGTAGATGTCCTGAAAGCCGTCGTGGTTCAGGTCGCCCACGGCATAGGATTCCATTTCATTGTTGTCGAAGGGGTTAGGGATGGCCGAAAATGTTTTGTCGCCATTGTTGCGCAGCAGATGGTGCTCCGAGCCGGCAATCAGGATATCGACAAAGCCGTCGTTGTCGAAATCACGGAAAACGCCCTGCAGGGGAAGCCCTGTGATCTGCGAGGCGATACCCGACTCGCTTCCGATATTGGTAAAATGCCCGGCGCCATCGTTTTCGAGCAGCATGCTCGGCACGTCGTGGTTGGTAATCAGGCAATCGAAGTCCCCGTCGTTGTCGATGTCGCCGAAATCGGCCGTCCAGCTTTGCGCGCCGATGCGCAGGCCGTATACGTTGCCGGTATCCTGGGCATAGGTTCCGTCGCCGTTGTTGACGAAGAGTTGATTGATTCGGCGCGGGTCGGCGGAATTGCTGACGCCCTGGCGGCATTTGGCGATGTAGAGGTCGAGGTCGTTGTCGTTGTCAAAATCGCTCCACACCGAGCCGTAGTTGCCGGAGTTATCGGACGTAGGAAAGGTCGTCAGATCAATCCAGTTGGGTTCGAAGGCAAACTGGCCGGCTCCGTTGTTGGAAAATATTTTGGCGACACCGTCGTCGTGGCAGGCGAAAATGTCCAGCCAGCCGTCGTTGTTGATGTCGGCGAAATTGACGCCCTGCATAAAGATGCCCGGGTTCATCAGGTTCTGAATCGAATAGGTAGCGCCGTCGGCGGAGAATTTGACCACTTTGACGCCATCCTGATAGCCGCCCGCCACCACGTCGGCGAAGCCGTTGTTGTCCATATCGCCCGCGCACATGCCCCATTGGCTACCACCGGGAAGGTCGGCCACGGGTTTGTGTACAAAAGGCTGATTGGGAGAAGTTTGTAATTCAAGTGCCAGGATCGAGCCCTGGTTCATTCGAGCGATATCGTCGAGCCCGTCGCCGTTGAGGTCGAGCACGGAGATCGCCACGCCGCTGTAATGCGCAGGCGTTTGTAACAAACTGGTTTGGTTGCTGAAAGCGATCTGGGCGGAAAGTGATGCGCCAAACACACAGGCAACTCCGGCAAGAAAAAGGCGGTTGATGCAATTCATAATTGAAGGATGGTAGATTTTTCTTAAAAAACGCCGCGAAAGGTAGACGTTCGGTTCTGTATTTTGCATACCGATCCGCGCTTGGCCAATGGCTGACAAATCGTTAAGCGCGCGTTAAAAGGCTGCCCTGCTTTAAACGGACAGGGCAGCGCAGCGTCCAAACGTAAATTTTTCACAAAACCCAGTTCTGTTTATCATGAAAAAACATCTGTTTCTGCTCTTCTGCCTCTTTTTCCTCGGTCTGACGACCCAATTGAGCGCCCAACAACCACAATCGGTCGACAAGGCCGAAAACAAAGTCGACCGTGCTGAAAACAAGGCAGATCGCGCCGAAAACAAAGCCGATCGCGCCGAAAACCGCCGCGACCGCGCTGAGAACAAGGCCGACCGTGCCGAAGATCGCCGCGATCGCCGCGAAGACGTCCGCGATGCCAACCACGACGGCGGACGGCGCGATAAAATGGAAGACAAACGCGACAAGGCCGAAGATCGCCGCGACCGCGCCGAAGACAAAGTGGACCGCGCCGAAAACAAAGCGGATCGCGCTGAAAACAAACGCGACCGCGCTGAAAACAAGCGGGACCGCAAGGAAAACCGACGCGACAGGAAAAACTGACCGACACCTCGGGTCATAGGTTACCGTAATCTGGGGGCGTCCCGAAAATTCGGGATCGATTAATCATTTTGCCGCGATGCGGCGTGATACGATCTCGCCCCCATTTGCAACATACGTTGTGCCGCGATGCGGCGTGATACGATCTCGCCCCCATTTCTACATACGTTGTGCCGCGATGCGGCGTGATACGATCTCGCCCCCATTTCTACATACGTTGTACCGCGATGCGGCGTGATACGATCTCGCCCCCATTTGCAACATACGTTGTGCCGCGATGCGGCGTGATACGATCACACACCCATTTGCTACATACGTTGTGCCGCGATGCGGCGTGATACGATCTCGCCCCCATTTGCTACATACGTTGTGCCGCGATGCGGCGTGTTACGATCACACCCCATTTGCTACATACGTTGTGCCGCGATGCGGCGTGTTACGATCACACCCCATTTCTACATACGTTGTGCCGCGATGCGGTCGTCATTTTCGGGTTCCATTTATCAAAAAACCGCCAGGGTACGTCCGATCCCAACTGCCGCACCGCGGCATAACGTATGTAGCAATGGGAAATGACGAGAGCAAATACGTGCCGCATCGCGGCATAACGTATGTAGCAATGGGAAATGACGAGAGCAAATACGTGCCGCATCGCGGCATAACGTATGTAACAATGGGAAATGACGAGAGCAAATACGCGCCTCTTCACGGCATGACATCTTCTCTTTCAATTGCCATAACAACAGGCGTAATAGCTGATCCCGCGCTTAACCGAACAACTGGCCACCACCAATCAATCCTCCTTGCCGCCGATAAACGCATACCCGATGGCAAACGACCACCAGAACTTGCCGTTGTACTGCCAGTCGTCACCCACCTCGCTTGCGTAGTCTTTCCCGACCACCAACCCCACGTTGCAGTCACCCAGTTGCAGGATCAGTCCGGTACACCAGGTGATACCGGGCACGACGTCGGCGGCCGGCGTTTCCAGATCGAGGGCCGACACGCTGTTGTCGAGGTTGATGAAGGTCAGGCCGGCGGAGATCGGCACCATCAGCCGGTAGTTGTGTTTTTCCGAAATGACTTTACTGGCGCCGATGTAACCGCCGATGGTGACGTCGGTCGTCAGCCGGAACGTGTTTTTTTCCTCCATTTTCCTGATTTTAAAAGGCAGGGTGAGTTGCCCGCCGTTGAATTCCCAGTTTTGTAAAAATCCCGGCCGGGCAACCGGAGGTACAGCGGCGGGGCCGGTTTTTGGGGCGGCGCTGTCCGTTTGAGCGGCAGGCATGGCGGCGGCAGGCGGAACGGATGGAGGGGTTGCCGGTGGCGGAGTTGGCGGCGGGGCCGGAGGAGTGTCGCAGCCTTGTCCGGTTGAGCCTGGGAGGGTGGTGAAAAAAATACCGGAGATGGCGACGGTTCGGAAAAAATTTTGAGGTTTCATGATACAACGGGAGTGTATTTGTCGATAACGCTACTTTATGATGATTAAAGTTGCGTTAACTACATATTTAAAGTAAAATATTTTTTTCAGGTCATGCAAGAGGTCAAAACCGCCAAAATTGCGTGCCGTATCTTCGCCGCCGATCATGACCATTCACGACATTCTTCGCGACATCCGGGCCCGAAAGTTTGCCAACGTCTACTTCCTCCACGGCGAAGAACCCTTCTTTATCGATCAGATTTCCGATGTCATCGAGGCCAATGCCCTGCCGGAAGCGGAAAGAAGTTTTAACCAGACCGTCCTGTACGGCAAGGATGTAGACGCCATCAGCCTGCTCGATTACCTGCGGCGGTACCCTATGATGAGCGAACGACAGGTGGTGATCCTCCGCGAAGCCCAGGAGATGAAAGGCGTAGGTGATTTGTTGGGTTATATAGAAAATCAGATGCCGACCACGCTGTTTGTGGTGTGTTTCAAACACAAAAAATACGACCTCAATACCAAACTCGGCAAAGCCCTGAAAGCGCATGCCCTGGTTTTCGAAAGCAAAAAACTGTACGACAACCAGGTGCCGGACTGGATTACCGGCTACTGCAAAGAGCACAAAATCGGCATCGAACCGGCCGCCACGGCCCTGCTTGCCGATTACCTGGGCGCCGACCTGGCCAAAGTGGCCAACGAACTCGACAAACTCGCGCTCAACCTGCCCGCCGGCGCAACCGTGACGCCCAACCACGTGCAGGAATATGTGGGCATCAGCAAGGACTACAACGTCTTCGAACTGCAAAAGGCCCTGGCTACGAAAGACCTGGCCAAAACAGCCCGCATCGAACAGTATTTCGCCGCCAACATCCGCCGCAATCCGTTTATCGTCACCCTGTCGAGCTTGTATGGCTTTTTTTCAAAAGTCTACGCCCTGCATTTTGTCAAAAACGCGCCGGAGGCCGAGCAACTCAAAACCCTCGACCTGCGCTCGGAGTGGTTTTTGAGAGATTATAAAGCGGCTATTCAACACTATTCGCTCGATAAAACCGTCGCCATACTAGGCTGGTTGCGCGAATACGACCTCCGCGCCAAAGGGGTTTACCCCGAAAACCCCAGCCCCGAAACCAGCGACAACACCGATGAACCAGCCCTGATGAAGGAGCTTTTTTGGAAAATCCTGCACTGAAACATGTACCCATCTTCCGTTGTAGAGCTGTTTAAGGAGCATTTCAAAGCGCCGCCCAGCCTCGTCGTACGCGCCCCGGGCCGGGTCAATCTGATCGGCGAACACACCGACTACAACGACGGCTTCGTGCTGCCTGCCGCCATCGACAAGGCGATCTATTTCGCCGCTTCGCCGCGCGCCGACCTCGTGTGCCGCCTCGTGGCCCAAAACCTGCACGATCTGTGCGAAATCCGGCTCGACCGGCTGGAAAAAAACCCTTCGCATCCCTGGGCCGATTACCTGGCCGGGGTGATGAGTGTGGTGCAAAAAGCCGGATTTGACCTGCGCGGCGTCGATCTGGTATTTGGCGGCGACATACCGGTGGGTTCCGGTCTCTCCTCCTCGGCAGCGCTGGAAGCGGGCATGGTGCGGGTGCTGGATCAGCTGTTCGGGCTCGGGCTGCCTGTTTTTGAACAAATCAAACTGGCCAAAGCCGCCGAGAACGACTTTGTGGGGCTCAATTGCGGTATCATGGACATGTTCGCCTCGGTTATGGGCCAGTCGGAAGCTTGCCTGAAACTCGATTGCCGCAGCCTGGCATTCGACTATATCCCCTTTCATGCCCCCGACGAGGCGCTGATCCTGAACAACACCGGTGTGAAACATTCGCTGGTGGAGTCGGAATACAACACCCGGCAACAGGAATGCACCGAGGGCGTGCGGCTTTTACAAACCGTTGATCCCGCCATTCGCAATTTGCGCGACGTATCGCCGGACTTGCTCGAAGCGGAGAAAAAGCGCTTTCCGGAACGCGTTTTCCGGCGCTGCGCTTACGTTGTGCAGGAAAACCGGCGCGTGGAAATGGCCTGTGCGGCCCTGAAAAACGACGAACTCGCCCGTTTTGGCGCATTCATGTATCAATCCCACGAAGGTTTGCAGCACGACTACGAAGTGAGCTGCCCCGAACTGGATTTCCTCGTCGATCTCACCCGCCACGAACCCGCGGTGCTCGGCAGTCGTATGATGGGCGGCGGATTCGGCGGCTGCACGATCAACCTGGTCAAAAGCGCCGCTGCCGACGAACTGCTGGAAAAATGGCGCCGCGATTATGCCCGAAAATTCGACCGCTCGCTGGTTTCCTATCGCGTTCAATTGAGCGACGGTGTGCGCATTTTGGCCGTTTAAACCCATTAATTCACTGGCTACCAATGGTTTTTACAGGGTGGAGTTGTACCGGAATGCAACTTTTCCTTAACATCGCCGTTCAAAATGCAAATAACAGACGCCTTCGTTACGATATGAGAACACTCGCTACCTATACCGTCGTTGCCGGTGATACGCTGTTCGGCATTGCCCGCCGTTTCGGCATGAGCGTGACCGAATTGCAAAACCTCAACAGCCTCAGCAGCAGCAGCCTGAGCATCGGGCAGAAACTCAAGGTTTGGGTCGACTCCGGCGGCCCCACCCCGACCAACCCGCCGGTGACGCCCCCGCCGACCATCCCAACCAACCCCACACCCCCGGTGACCAGTACGGGCAGCAATTGGGGCGCTACAGATTATCGCCTCGCCCGCCAGCAATTCGCGCTCGACGTGCGGCAGGACGCGGGTTTCCGCCGCTATTTCCTCACCGTACCCCTGCTCAGCGGCGGTTCGGTGGTGGCCAACATGCGCGACAACCTGACCAACTCACGCTTTATGCTGTACCCCAACGGTATCCTGTACGCCGGCCAATCCAATATGGCGCTGGATGTCAATTCGGTACAATCTGTCGGACTGAGCTGGGCTCAGGCTAAAGCGCTTCAATACGTCTCCACCCACGAGGGCAAATTCGACGCCATCAACAGCTACGATAAAGCGATTTTCTCTTACGGTTTTATCCAGTTCACCGGTGCAGCTGCCGTGGGCGCCAGCCTCAATCGGCTGCTGGTGAGCATGGAGACCAATGCGCCCAACCAGTTTACCCGCGTTTTTCAACGGGTGGGTATCGATACCGAAGCCGGATCGGTCACCGTGCTCGACGACTACGGTAACAAACTCTATGGCGACAATGCCTGGCTGTATATTCAAAAAAATCCGAGGCTCTACGGCGCCTTTATCCAGGCCGGCTTCGACCCGACGCTGGTGCGCGAACAACTGCGCATGGCCAATACCCTTTACGTGCAACCGGCGCTCAATTACCGCCTCGACCTCAACATCGGCGGCATACGTATTCAGGTGCCCCGCCTGAACGACATCCTGAGCTCGGAGGCCATGCTGACGGTGGTCATTGCCCTGGCCGTCAATCAGGGCAACGGCGGCATGAGCCGGATCGTGGCGGATGCCGTATCGCGCGTGGCCGCCCAGACGCGGCTCACCACCCTCAACGCCCTGACGCAGATCAATGAGCGCCTGGTCGCTCAAACCATCGCCGACACCGCGGTCGACGACCGGGTGCGCAACCGGGCCGTGGGCGTCCTGAATTCAGGATTGAGTTTCGCCTGATGCCTCGTTGAGGCGTTCCAGGTAAGGTAAAAAGCGCTCTTCACCGACCGCCCGTCCGGAAATAAACCATTCGACGACGCGGGGGCCGGCGCTGAGGGCTCGCGGCAATTTGGCCATCAGGTTGTTGACGGTGCCCAAATTGCCGTCGAGGATTTTCACGCCGGACGGGAGTATTTTTTCAAATGCGCTTTTGAAAAAAATAAAATGCGTGCAGCCCAGCACAACGGCCCCGTACTGCGACAAGTCGTAGGCGGCCAGTTTGTGGCGGAGATAAGGCAGAATCACGTCGTCGGAGAATTCGAAACGTTCGGCCCAGGCCACCAACTCCTGCAAAGGCTGGTAATCCACCTGTTGTTCCGTATCGACACGGGCAACGAGGTGGTGAAATTTTTCCTCCCGAAGGGTCAGTTCCGTAGCGAATACCAGCACCCGTTTGCCCGGACCGGCGGCGGCCACGGCCGGTTTGACGGCCGGTTCCATACCAATAACAGGGAAAGCATACCGCCGCCTGGCATCCTCGATTGCGGCGCTGGTGGCCGTATTGCAGGCCACGACAATGGCCTGCGGATCGCGTTCGGCCAGAAAATCGAGGGCTTGAAGCAGCAGGTCGCGCACTTCCGACTTGGGCCGTACGCCATAGGGCGCATAGTCGCTGTCGGCGTAGTACAAAAAATGCTCGTTCGGTAGTTTTTTCAGCGCCTCGTGCAACACGGAGAGGCCGCCGATACCGGAATCAAAAAAACCGATGGGATGCATTGGAAGGGGGGGCGGGAAAATGGCGCATATCAAGCCTCCGCTACGGCTACTTGAGTTTGTCGAGAACCAGTTTCGTCACGTCCTGCGACTCGTCGGCATAGATCAGGATAGAAGATGCCGTATCGAATACCATGGTGTAGCCTTGTTCGGTGGCTACTTCTTTCATGGCGTTGTTGACGCGGTCGATGATTGGCTGGTACAGTTTCTGGCGTTTTTCGGCCAGTTGTTTGTACACATCCTGTTCATAGGCAGCAATTTTTGCCTGTTCTTCCTGCAAGGCTGCCGACTGCGTTTCGTAGTCTTTGGGTGAAATAATGCCGTTTTCTTTTTTGCGTTCCAGTTCGCCGGCGCTTTCCTGGAGCAGCTTTACCATTTCCTGCCCCCGTTTGGAGAGCTGGGTCTGGAAAGCCTGCAGATCGCTGTCGGCCTGCTTGACTTCGGGCAGTTCCGACATCAGGGCCAGAGAATTGCAATAGCCGAATTTTTGGGCCTGCACGGCGCCCACGGCGGAGAGGAGGAGAATCAGGGTCAGAAAAAGCGTTTTCTTCATTTTTATCGATTGCATTTGCTGCAAAGGTAGACTTTTTAACAGAAGCAGGGGAAGAAGCGGCGGCGGTCTTTTCCCGTAGACAACGTTGATTGTCTGACGTTATAAAACCGCCGCCGTCACGAATATTTACTTCTTCAGAAGCGCTTTGAGATCTTCGGTTTTGTCGTAGCGTTTGTCGGCGTACAACATACCGGAAGCGCTGCCTTTGTCGAAGATAAAGTCGAAACCTTTGTCTTGCGCGTATTTTTCAATAGCCGAATACACGCGATCCTGAATGGGTTTGACCAGTTCTTCGCGTTTTTTGAACAATGCGCCTTCGGGGCCGAATTTCTGGCGCTGGAGTTCGCGCACTTCTTTCTCTTTGGCGACGATCTCCTCTTCGCGTTGTTTTTTCATGTCTTCGCTGAGCAGCACTTGTTCCGCCTGGAATTTGCTGTACATGCCCTTGATTTTGTCCTGTTCCTGGGCAATTTCCTGGCGCCACTGCGTCGCGAGTTTGTCGAGTTGCTCCTGTGCTTTCTGGTATTCCGGCAGGCTTTCGAGTACCGCGGTTACGTCGACATAGGCAATGCGCTGTGCCGTGGCCAGGCCGGTCAGGAATAGGGAAAACAGCGCCGTCGAAAGGATTTTCTTGATCATGGTGGGTCTGAAATAGTTATTGATAAATGGATGGGCCCGAATGAAGCCCGGTTTTTGTGCCAAAAGTAGGGTGTTTTGAGCTGTTCGCCGCGTTCTGACGAAAAGCCGGAACCGGGAGTTGCCTTCAGATTTTAACATTTTTTGGTAAATAAAACCTAACTGATTGTCTGGCAAACCCTTGCGGCACAAACTATTCGGGGTGGCGGCCGAGTTTTAACCCCGGTTTAACCCTCTTTTAAAAGCTTTTAACCCCGAAAAAACGCGCCGGTCGGACATCAGCGGGCAAATCGTAATTTTGCCCCCTGCCCAAGGCTGCCGAATCGGTCTTGCTTTCCCTCAAAAACACTTGTTTTCACTCCTAACGCCCTTGCCCGTGCACCACATTTCACCCGATCATCTATCCCTCGAAACGATCCGGAACATCGTCGAACAAGGCCAGCCGCTGGCATTGTCCGATGCCGCCCGCCACCTCGTCCGGCATTGCCGCGAATACCTCGATCACAAAATTTCCGCCAACGACGAACTGTACTACGGCATCAACACGGGCTTCGGCTCGCTGTGCGACGTCCGTATTCCGGAAGAAGAGATCGGCCAGTTGCAGCACAACCTCGTGATGTCGCACGCGGCCGGCACGGGCGACGTGGCGCCCGAAGAAATCGCGCGCCTGATGCTGTTGCTCAAAATTCAGGGGCTTTCGCAGGGGTATTCTGCTGTCAGGGAGAAAGTTGTGGAGCGCCTGATCGAGTTTTACAACATCGGCATCACGCCGGTCATCTTCGAACTGGGCTCGCTGGGCGCCTCGGGCGACCTGGCGCCGCTGGCGCATCTGTCGCTGCCGCTGGTGGGACTCGGGGAAGTGTGGTTTGAAGGGCAACGGCAACGCGCCGACGTGGTGTTGCAGCAACACGATCTGGCGCCTTTGCGCTTCAAAGCCAAAGAAGCCCTGGCCCTGCTCAACGGCACGCAGTTTTCCTCCGCCTACGCCGTCTGGTGCCTCCTGCAAAGCCGCCGCCTTGCCCGCATCGCCGATTTCAACGCCGCCCTGGGCTTCGACGCCTTCAACTGCCGCTTGTCGCCCCTCGATCCGAACATCCACCGCATCCGGCCGCATGCCGGCCAGGTAGCCGTGGCCGAACGACTGCGCAACTGGCTGAACGACAGCCAAATCGCAACAAGCGACAAAACCAGCGTGCAAGACCCCTACGCGTTCCGTTGTGTGCCGCAGGTACACGGGGCTTCGCACGATGCCCTGGCTTTTATCGAAAAAACCGTGCTCACGGAAATCAATTCCGTCACCGACAATCCGAATGTATTCCCCGACGAAGACCTGATCCTTTCGGGCGGAAATTTCCATGCCCAGCCCCTGGCCCTGCCGCTCGATTACCTGGCCCTGGCCTTGTCCGAACTGGGCAGCATCGCCGAACGGCGCATCTATCAACTTATCGGCGGACACCGCGGCCTGCCGGCCTTTCTGACGGCCGACCCGGGCCTGCATTCGGGCATGATGATCGCCCAGTACACCGCCGCCGCCATCGTCAGTCAGAACAAAACCCTCTGTACCCCGGCCTCGGCCGACAGCATCGTGAGCTGCAACGGTCAGGAAGATCACGTGTCGATGGCCGCCAATGCCGCGACCAAGGCCCGCCGCGTGGTGCTCAACCTCGAACGACTGCTGGCCATCGAATTTATGGTGGGTATGCAGGCGCTGGAGTTCCGCCGGCCGCTGCGTTCATCCACCCCGATCGAGGCGGCACACGAGGCGTATCGCGAGCACGTCGCCAAGCTGGAAGGCGACCGGGTACTCAGCGACGACATGGAGAAAACCATCCGGTTTTTGCGTGAAAATCACTCGTTTTTGATGTAATCGCGCTTCAAAAGGCTCACGGTGACGTCGCCGGAGCGAGCGACCAATTCGCCCAGCTCGGCGGATATTTTCGCCTCCCACTGCGCCAGTACGGCTTCCGAAAAATTGCTGCCGCGCCAGGCGGCGTCGAATTCGGCAGCGCGTTGTTGCCAGGCGGCTTCCTGCTCGGCCATCAGGGGTTTGGCGCGCCCGGTGATGGCGGAAAGGTTGGGCGCGAGGGCTGCCAGTTCGTTTTTAAAACGGCGGGCCGACAATTCCGCCAGGTTGAAATGCAGCTGCGCGCGGCGCAAAAGCTGGCTTTTACCCAGATTGGCGCCGGATGCCCAGGTTTCGTCGCTCAGGAACGTGGCCTGGGTCCTGAACGTGATTTCATTAAAAAAATCGCCCAAAAGGCGGTATTTGAGGGCGCATTTTACCGTAGGAAGATCTGTGGCCCCGTTTTTCGGGGTGCCGCGCAGATCGCCGGGCAACAAGGGGCGGGAGGGGTCCCAGCGAATCGAACGTTCCAGGCCTTCCAGACTGGGCGCCAGATACACTTCCGCACTGATACGGCTGCAACTGGAACCGGTCTGGTCGGGCAACTCATGCCGGGTGATAACCATGACGTTGCCGCCGAGTTTCATCGCTTTGTTCCGGGCGCGCTCCACCACTTCCGGATACTCGCAATCACGCGACCAGCCGCGGTCTTTGATCCGGATACCCGCCAGGTGGCGCATGGCAAAATTGCCGGGTAGCCGGGCAAAATCCTCTTGTTCCAGTACGGCGGTGTACGACAGTGTGTCGAGCCCGGTTTTGACTTTTCGCGGCACCGTTTTGAGGGGAGGCTGGCAAGCGACCAGCAGCAGGAAAAGAGCAGAAGAAAACAAGAGAAGAGGTTTATACATATCCAGGGAGTGATTTAATCTTGTTGTGGAAAATTTGATGCGGTTGATAAGGTTGATGAGGATTTACAGGGGTTTATAAAAAGACAGCAGGGTTACGACAACTGCAATTTCATCATGATGTCCGTTTGTTCGTCGTCGCCCAGTTTGAAAACGTGTTTGTCGAACTCCACAAAACCGTTTTTTTTATAAAAATGAATAGCCCTCGGGTTTTCCTCCCATACCCCCAGCCACACGTACGCGACGTTCATCTGCCGCGCCACCTGCATGGCTTGCTCGTAGAGTAACTGCCCGACTTTTTTCCCGTGAAATGCTTTTACCACGTAAATCCGTTCGATTTCGAGCGCTTTTTCGTCTTTCAACTCGGTCTGCGATGCCCCGAAATTCAATTTCAAATAACCGACGATTTCCTCGCCGATCCGGGCAAAATAGAACGCCGAGCCGGGGTCGGTCAATTCGCGGGTCAGTTTTTCCGGTGAAAAACTTTCGTCCAGGTATTTGCGCATGTTTTCTTCGGTATTGCCCGCCGAAAACGACTCCTCAAACGTTTTTCTCCCGATTTCCTGCAATTGGCCGATCTCGTCGAGGCCGACTTTTTTGATATCGATATTTGGCATACTCATGTGCTTACAAAGTGATTGGACACCGGCTTACTGCGCATCGGGCAATACCTCCCCGACGTACTCGAAACGCCGCACAGCGCCATCGGGCGTCTGCACCCATTCGAGAAACATGTCCAGGGGACGCACCCACCAGCCTTTTTCTCCATAAAGCGCCTGATAAACAACCATTTGCTCTTCGGTTTCAGAGTGCCGGGCTTCGCCCAGAACGAGGTAAAATTTGCCTTTGTAATGGCGGTACACGCCGGTTGGAATCGTACTCATGAAGGATCAACAAGGATTTTCCAGGCGGGTGGAATGGCTTCGCAAAGATCGCCGGCCGTCATACCCGGCTGGCTCAAATGCCGAGCGGCGCAATCGCCGGCCAGGCCGTGCAAAAATACGCCCAGGCGCGCGGCATGCGCCGGCAAATATCCGGATGCCAGCAGGCCCGTGAGCAGTCCGGTGAGCACGTCGCCCGAACCACCGGTGGCCATGCCGGGGTTGCCGGTCGAATTGAACCAAACGCTGCCGTCGGGACAGGCGATGGCGCTGTGCGCGCCTTTCAGCACGATCACCACGCGGTGCTGGATGGCTTTTGTGCGCAAGGCCGCATTGCGTTCAAAATCGGACGAGAACGTGCCGAACAGGCGGGCAAACTCCTTCGGATGTGGCGTAAGAATACTGTTTTCAGGCACTTCCGGCCACCATTCGGGGTGTTCCGCCAGCAGGTTCAGGGCATCCGCGTCGAGCACCAGGGGCGAGCGGGCGCTCCGGATCAGGTTTTCCAAAGCCTCCGCCGTTCGGCTGTCGGCCCCGATACCGGGACCCACGCCCACGGCTGTGTAAGTATCGATGGTTACAAAATCCGTCCAGACCTCCGCATGGCTGTCGATCGAACACATGGCTTCGGGAACGGCCGTTTGCAGGATGTCGAGCCCGGCGGCGGGCACGTGGACGGTCAACAATCCCGCGCCGGCCCTCAGCACAGCGCGTGTGGCAAGGACGGCGGCGCCCATTTTGCCCCGGCTTCCGGCCACCAGCAAGGCATGACCAAAACTCCCTTTGTGTGAAAATTTGGCCCTCGGGAGCACCAGTTGCCGGGCCTCGGCGGCGTCGAGGTAGTAAAAATCGCTGGGTGTCTGTCCCGCAAATTCGGGGTGCAGGCCGATCTCGCCGATGGTCCACGCCCCTACCCTTTGGGCATTTTCGGGAAAAAAGAAAGCCCGTTTGGGTTGTTGAAAGGTAAACGTCCGGTCGGCCTCGACGCAGGCGCCGGTTGTGGTTTCGTCGCAGAATAGTCCGCTGGGCAGATCGATCGACACCATTTCGAGGGGCAACGCGTTGAGCCGTTGGATCAAAACCGCCCATTCGCCTTCGAGCGGGCGGTTGAGGCCGGTGCCGAACAAGGCGTCGATGAACAGCGCATCGGGTGGAAATTCGGGCAAATCAGCCGCCGATTTAAGCCAGCGCAGGGGTACTGCCTGGTCGGCGGGCAGCGCTTCGATTTGTGCATCGAAATCGGCGGAATGCCGGCCCGAGAAATCACAAACCCATACCTTTGGCGCGTAAAACCGCCGGTACAGCAGCCGCGCGACCGCCACGCCGTCGCCCCCGTTGTTGCCCGTACCGGCCAATACGATGATCGGGCGGGTTTCGTCGGGGTACTGTTCGGTCAGCCAACTGGTAAATGCCAGGGCCGCGCGGTTCATCAGTTCCACGGAAGAGATGGGTTCGTGTTCGATGGTAAAGGCGTCCCAGGCCCGGATTTGATCGGCGTTGAAAATTTTCATAGTGACGAGCCCCGTTTAGTTTGTATCAATATGACACCACAAGAGCAGTTTTTTGAAGGCCTAAAAGTAGTCGAATTTGCCAGCGTACTGGCAGGCCCTGCCGTCGGGATGTTTTTTGCCGAACTGGGCGCGGAAGTGATCAAGATTGAAAACAAAACCGCGGGCGGCGACATGACGCGGGGCTGGAAACTGCCTGGCGAAGACCCGCAGGGGCAGGAGTCGGCCTATTTTTGCAGTGTAAATTGGGGTAAAAAACACCTTTTTCTCGACCTCGGCGACCCGGAAGAGCGGCAACAAGCGCTGCAACTGGCCCTGGAAGCCGACGTGGTAATCACCAATTTCAAACCCTCTTCTGCCCGCCGCTGGGGGCTCGACCCCGCCAGTCTGCGCGCCCAAAATACCCGCCTGATCGTGGCGCAACTCAATGCTTTCGCCGATCCGGAAGATGAAAGTCCGGCATTCGACGTCGTATTGCAGGCGGAAGCCGGTTTTTTATACATGAACGGCGAAGCCGGCGGCGCGCCCGTCAAGATGCCCGTGGCGCTCATCGACCTGCTGGCTGCCCATCAGTTGAAAGAGGCCATTTTGCTCGCTTTGTTCCGGCGGGAGCGCAGCGGCGAGGGGGCCATCGTCAGCACTTCTTTGTTTGAAAGCGCCGTGGCCTCGCTGGCCAATCAGGCGGCCAATTACCTCATGGCCGGTCATATTCCGCAACGACTCGGCACCCAGCACCCGAACATTGCGCCCTATGGCGATGTTTTTACCGCTGCCGACGACCTGCCGGTCCTGCTGGCGGTGGGTACCGAACGGCAATTCCGGCAACTTTGCAGGGTACTGGAACTGGATGACCTGCCTGAAAACCCCGATTTCCAGACCAATTCCGCGCGTGTCCGCCATCGGGAAGCCCTGAATGCCCTTTTAGCCCTGAAAATTGCCCGCCACCCCGCCGGCGAATTGCTGCACCGACTGAAAACAATGGGCGTTCCGGCGGCCTGTATCCGCGATATGAAAGCGGTGTTCGACCTGCCGGAAGCCCGGGCCATGGTGCTGCGCGATACCTTGCCCGACGGCAGAACGGGACAACGCGTCCGAACCGCGGCGTTTCATTTTGAATGA
Organism: Saprospiraceae bacterium; assembly: GCA_016787345.1. Classification (GTDB taxonomy): domain Bacteria; phylum Bacteroidota; class Bacteroidia; order Chitinophagales; family Saprospiraceae; genus M3007. Next base: position 17,463 of record JAEUUU010000140.1, read on the forward strand.
GGATGCGAGGATTTGAGGATGAGAGGATTCGAGTATTCGAGGATTTGAGGATGCGAGGATTTGACAAAAGGGTTGTTACTTCTCTCGGATAGAATTCTGGACTGTGATAATTTACAAATAATCGAAGTCCGATATATTTTAAATCAACATAATTAAATATAAATCAACACATTAACTCAAAAAAATCACTATAACCCGAGGGAAGAAACAACCCTTTTCTCAAATCCTCGAATACTCAAATCCTCGAATACTCGAATCCTCTCATCCTCAAATCCTCGTATCCTCATAGACATGAACAGAGACGCCATACTCCAACTGCTTCGCGCCGTGCGCGACCCGCAAACCGGCCAGGATATCATCAGTGCCGGCATGTTGCAAGACCTTGATCTTGAAGGCAATAACATCAACATCACGCTGGCCTTGCCTTCCTTGCAAATGCAGGGCAAGGCGGAACTCAATTTTGCCTGCGTAGGACTGATCGCGGAAAAATTTCCGGAAGCCAGCGTCAATATCCACTTCACGGCGCGCGCCAAAAGCGCGGAAGGCGCCCCGACGAGTGTGGTCCCGCATATCCGCAACGTCATTGCCGTGGCATCGGGCAAGGGCGGCGTGGGCAAAAGCACCGTGGCCGTCAACCTCGCCCTGGGACTCAAAGCCCTGGGGGCGCGGGTAGGTTTGCTCGACGCCGACGTGTACGGCCCCAGCCTGCCCACCATGCTCGGACTGGCGGGTCAGAAACCCAAAGTGCAACAGGTCACCGGTCAGATCAAAATGATCCCGCTCGAAGCGTACGGCGTGCCCTCCATCAGTATCGGCAACATCATCGAGCCCGACCAGGCCGTGGTGCTGCGCGGTCCGCGACTGGCAGCGGTGATCAAACAGTTCATCAACGACGTCATCTGGCCGCCGCTCGACTTTCTCGTCGTGGACCTGCCGCCCGGTACCGGCGACGTGCAGCTGACCCTCGTGCAAACCGTGCCGGTGACCGGCGTCGTGCTCGTCACCACGCCCCAGGAAGTTGCCCTGGCCGACGCGATGAAGGCCATGAACATGTTTTTACTGGACCAAATCAAGGTGCCCATTTTGGGCGTGGTGGAAAACATGGCCTGGTTTACGCCGGCCGAATTGCCGGAAAACAAATACTACATCTTCGGTCAGGGCGGCGGCAAAAAACTGGCGCTGGCGAGCAATTCGGTATTGCTCGGACAAATTCCGCTGGTACAAGGCATCCGCGAAGGCGGCGACACCGGCGCCCCGGCCATGTTGCAGGAAGGCAGTCCGGTGGCCGAAGCATTTTTGACCGTAGCCAAAAACACCCTGCGTCAGATTGCCATACGGAATGAAATGCTGGAACCGAGCCGGATCGTGAATCTGGAGGGTTAGAATTTCGGACAAAGAATCTCTTCGCTGTCGTAGTTGCCCAGGTAGGCAATCGACAATTCGAAAGCGCCCTGGCGCTGGTTGGCCGACAATGCGCTCAGGTTCAGGTCGTAACTGAGCCCGACGAGCACGTTGCTGAACTCGATGCCGACCAGGGCGACTACTGCGTCGAGGCCGAAGCCGTCGCTGTTGCGCACGGGCCGCGCCCAGCCGCCCAAATGGAGGGCAGTGGACCCGTATTGGCCAAATCTGGTGCGGAAATTGGCGCCGGCATTGAGTTCCATGTGCGGCCCCTGGGCAGCGACCAGCACGCGCGGCTGGAACGATACCTGGCGATTGATCGGAACGGTGGCGGAGAGTTGCCCCGATACTTTCATGTAAAGTTTGTCGCCCTCACCGGTGTTTTTATTAAAAGCAATAACCGGTTGCAGGAAGTGGTGCAGGGCGGCGCCGGCGAAAATAGCGCCCTCTTCGCCGAAACGGGCCGTGTAATTGAGCCCGACGTTGTAGTCGGCGTAGGAAAAGTTGTTTTCGGGAAATTCTTCATTGGTAGAACCCGTGTAGCCATTGCCCTCGAATTCGTCCTGAAAATTCAGCGACTCGTAGTTGACACTGCGCTGGGTCAGGCCGCCCTGAAGACCCAGCGAGAGGAACTGCCGGTTGTCGGTGCCCAGTGATTTGTGGTAGGCCAGCGACAGCGCGATCTGGGTCGTATTGAAATCGACCACGCTGACTCGGTCGTTGAAGAACAGGATGCCGAGGCCCACAGCGTCGTCGTACACGGATTTGCCCGGCGCATCGAAGCGCAGGTCGGCGCCCAGGGCGAAGGTTTTGATCGGGTTATCGAGAATTTTCCGCCATTGATCGCGATAGATCATGCCCACGCGGTATTTGCCTTCAAAATTGCCGGACAGCGCCGGATTGAGGGTAAGCGGCGCGGCATAGAACTGGGTAAAATGTTTGTCCTGTGCAAAAACAGACAGGGTACAAGCGAACAGGATCAGCGTCGGGAGGAAAAATTTCTTCATGTTGTCGGGATGAATTTTGGCAAAGGTACGGAAAGGCCTTTTGGGTTCGATGCAGGGAAACGCGGGTACGGGGTGAAAATTGGTTGGGCATTGAAATTTAAACATGCTCTAAGAGATGCGAGTCTGGCATTTTTCCAAAATTTCTACCTTTCGGCAGCCCTTCAAGCCGCCTTTCTATCCTGTTACCAATCCAAACCAAGATTATGGAACAATCCAACACGGAATTCAAACCCTACATTGCTTCTTCCGACACGAGTGTCAAGGAGTTTACCCTCCGGGCGATCCTGCTCGGCGCCGCTTTCGGCATCCTGTTCGGCGCGGCCACGGTCTACCTGGCGCTCAAAGCGGGCCTGACGGTTTCAGCCTCTATCCCGATCGCCGTTTTGGCCATTTCACTGGGGCGGAAGTTTTTGCGCACCACCATCCTGGAAAACAACATCATTCAAACGGCCGGCTCGGCGGGTGAGTCGGTGGCGGCCGGGGTGGTGTTTACCCTGCCGGCATTTTTGTTTCTGAGCGAAGGCATCGGCGAAGGGTATTTCAACTACTGGACCATCCTGATGCTCGCCATTTTCGGCGGTATCCTGGGGGTTTTGATGATGATTCCGCTGCGGCGCTCGCTGATCGTGAAAGAGCACGGCAACCTACCCTATCCCGAAGGCACGGCCTGCGCCCAGGTGCTCATTGCGGGTGAAAAAGGCGGCGATTTTGCCAAAACAGCCTACCAGGGCCTTGGATTTGCCATGTTGTACGCCTTGCTGCAAAAGGTATTTCACGTGATTGCCGAATCGCCTGCCGTCACCAGCGCGTCGAACGACAAATACCTGCCTGCCGCCCGCGTCAGCGGCGAGATCACGCCCGAATACCTCGGCGTGGGGTACATCATCGGGCCGCGCATCGCCGGCGTGCTGGTGGCCGGCGGCGTACTGGCCTGGCTGGGCCTGATTCCCCTGCTGGCAACCCTCGTGCCGCCGGATACCATCGCCGCGCAGCTCACCAAACTCGACCTGCTCAAACCGATCACCGACGCCGCCGGAACCGTGCGTTACCCCTTCGGCTGGAACCCCGAAACGCACAGCTTCGGCGACCTGACCAGCGCCGTGTACCGCGCCTATGTGCGCCAGATCGGCGCGGGCGCCGTGGCCGGGGCGGGTTTTATCACCCTGCTGAAAACCATCCCTACCATCGTATCCTCATTCCGTGAAAGCCTGGGCGCCCTGCGCAACCGCGACGCCTCCGCCGCCGTGGCCCGCACCGAAAACGACCTCTCGATCAAAGTCGTCGCATTCGGCAGCCTGGCGCTGATCGTGCTGATGGCCGTGCTGCCCAGCATCCCGGGCGACGGTATCCTGAGCAAATTGCTGATCGGTTTGCTGGTCATCGTGTTCGGTTTCTTTTTCGTCACCGTTTCGAGCCGTATCGTGGGCATCATCGGTTCGTCGAACAACCCGATCTCGGGTATGACCATCGCCACGATCATGGGCACCGCCCTGGTGTTTATCGGCGTGGGCTGGACGGGCAAAACCTTCGAGCCCATGGCCCTCGTGGTGGGCAGTATGATCTGTATCGCCGCGGCCAACGCGGGCGCTACCTCGCAGGACCTGAAAACCGGTCACCTGGTGGGCGCCACGCCGCGCTATCAGCAGCTGGCGCTGTTCATCGGGGTGGTTGTATCCTCGCTGGTGATCGGCTGGACGGTCAAAATTCTCGACACCCCCACCCAGGAAATGGTCCAGCAGGGCATCCGGCACGCCATCGGGGAAAAATACAACGCCCCGCAAGCCACTCTGATGGCCACCCTGATCAAGGGCCTGTTGTCGTTCAACCTCGACTGGCAGTTTGTGCTCGTGGGCGTGTTCGTCGCCATCACCATGGAACTCTGCGGCGTCAAATCGCTGTCGTTTGCGGTGGGCCTTTATCTCCCGCTCTCCACCACCCTGCCGATCTGGTGCGGCGGCGCCCTGCGCGGTGCGGCCGACTGGTGGGCCAAACGCAAGGGCGAAGAGGCCGAAGACGCCGACCTGGGCAAAGGCAGTTTGTTCGCCACGGGCCTTGTAGCCGGTGGCGCGCTGGCCGGGGTCGTGGTAGCGCTGCTTTCGGTGAATGAAAACGTCGCGGCAGCCCTCGGAAAAGTGAACCTGGAACACAGCATCTCGCAACTGATCGGCGACGGCGGCTACCAGTTCCTCGGGGTGTTGTTCTTTGCCGGCCTGAGCGCCATGTTGCTGTGGGCGGCGAGGAAGAAATAAGGATTCCCAACGGATAGTCTCACCCGTCGGGTCGGCCCAACGTTGTAGAAATATTATGTCACGCAAAGTCGCAAAGCCGCAAAGTTTGCCCCTTGGCGGGCTTTGCGGCTTTGCGTGACATTTTATTAGCCAGAGTTCCCGGATATGAATCCGTCTCTTTTTGATAAAAAACAAGGTAACTACATACTTGTTTAACCCAAGGATGAATCAGTTATCTCTTTTTCTTTTTGTTATACCTCACGCCGCCAAGTTTTCAGCGTGAGGTATAAAGAATAAGAATAGTGGGATTTGGGATTTTTTAACAAAATGACTTTTTCATATAAATATTGTGAACATCTGAAATCTCATCAAATGAATCCAAACAGATTAAATAATGGCGAGCAATTAAAAAATGCTATTTTGGAATATGCTAATACCAAAATAGTTACGTATAAAAACAGATTCAAATTAGCAATTACTATTTATTTTTTAGTTAATTCAATAATCGCATTTATAATATATGTAAATAAATTTGAATGGTTCAATATTATGCCCTCAATAATGGGCGTGTTGCTCGTTCTCATGTATCCAACTCAAAGCGAAAATTTTGAATACTCCGGCATTTCAATTTACAAAAAAGTGATAAATTTATTAGATGGAAGTATTTGTTACTTTAATTCAAATGGTGATTTTCCAATAATAGAACTCTTTGTTACGCCGAAAAGTTTAATTGATAAAAACAGTAGTACAGAAGAAATGATACGAAGAATATTTTCTGTATTAATGCCAAATCAGGCGAATTCTACTTCTGAAATTTACTTATCTATATATGCGATGCCTTCTATTAATTTAACAGAAGAAAATTCAATTATGAATGAACTTGAAAAGATTGTTGATAGTGATTTAGACCGTAATAGTTCAGGCTTGCCATTTGATATTAAAACCAAAGGAAAAGAAATGTCCAAGGCATATTTTATGCTTTACTGCATTGAAAATACGTTGAGGCTGTTTATAGAATCAGAAGAAAAAAAGATGCTCAAACCACTTGTAATTCCCAGTTCAGTTAGAAATAAAATTTCTGGCAGAAAAGCCAATGAATCTCAAAACAAGTATATTTCAGTAAGAGGGACAACTGATTTATTTTACATGGACTTTAAGGAACTGGGCGATGTGATTGTGAACAACCAAGAATTAATAAGTAAATTCCCGAATGAAAATTGGGTGCGGGTTAAAATTGACGAACTTGGGAATATCAGAAATCTAATCGCGCACAATAGTTACATTGGAGAACACGAATTGAAAATCATATCTACTAACTATGAAAGCATTTTGAGACAGATTAGAAAATAATGACATTGATTTTCAATGAGTTATTGAATTTGGGTTAAACAAGTATGTTGTTGCCAAAAATCATATCCCGCATGTACCTCCTCGGTCTCGATATCGGTTCTTCCTCGATCAAAGCAGCCCTTGTCCGGGCCGATACGGGCGAAAAAGTCGCACTCGTCCAGTCGCCCGAAACCGAGTTGCCCATGCACGCCCCGCGGCCGGGCTGGGCGGAACAAGACCCGGACACCTGGTGGCAGCATACGGCACTGGCGATCAAAAAGTTATTGCATGAAACCGGTGTGCAGCCCGACAGTATCCGGGGTATCGGCATCGCTTATCAGATGCACGGACTGGTCTTGCTCGACCGCGATTTGAAGGTGCTGCGCCCCGCCATCATCTGGTGCGACAGCCGGGCAGTCGAGATTGGCAGGAAGGCGTTCGAGGCGCTGGAGCCGGAGATATGCCTGCGGTATTTGCTCAATTCGCCGGGCAATTTCACCGCTTCCAAACTGCGCTGGGTGCAGGAGCACGAACCCGAGGTGTACGAACGCATCCGGTATTTTTGCCTGCCCGGCGACTACATCGCCCTGCGGCTCAGCGGTGAAGCGCTGAGCACGCCCGGCGGCCTGTCGGAGGGCATCCTCTGGAACTACGGCGCGGGGGAGCCGGCGGGCTTCCTGATGGCGCATTACGGCATCGATCCGGCGCTGATACCGCCCTTGCGGCCGGCCCTGTCGTTTCAGGGGCGATTGAGCGCCGAGGCGGCGGCGGCCACCGGACTGGCCACCGGCACACCGATCGGCTACCGGGCAGGCGACCAGCCCAACAACGCCCTTTCGCTCAATGTTTTATCGCCCGGAGAACTGGCCGCGACGGGCGGGACCTCCGGCGTCGTGTACGGCGTGGTCGACCGGCCGGTGTACGACCGGCAGTCGCGGGTCAATGGTTTTTTACACGTCAATCACCGCCCCGAGGCCCCGCGCATCGGCGTCCTGTTGTGCATCAACGGCGCCGGAAGCCAGTACGCCTGGGTCAAACGCCACATCGCGGAACCGGGCAGTAACTATACGCAAATGGAGCAGGCCGCCGCCGGAATACCGGCCGGATCGGAGGGCCTCCGGGTGCTGCCTTTTGGCAACGGCGCCGAGCGGATGCTCGACAACCGCGATCCGGGCGCCCATATCCTGCGCCTACAAAGCAACCTGCACACCCGGGCGCATCTCTACCGCGCCACGCTGGAAGGCATCGCTTTTTCCTTTGTGTACGGCGTGGGCATCATGCAGGACATGGGACTGAGGGTCGACAAGTTGCGCGTTGGGAACGACAACCTGTTCCAGTCGGCCGTATTTTCCCGGACGATAGCCGGCCTGCTCCGTTGCCCGATAGAACTATACGACACCAGCGGCGCCGTGGGGGCGGCAATTGCCTCCGGCGCAGGGCTGGGGTATTTCGCCTCGCCGGAGGAAGGCCTGGCGAAACTGCGCATCGTCGATACTTATGAGCCGGAGCAGTCGGGTGGGTTGGACGAAGTTTTTGAGGATTGGAAGGAGGTATTGGGGCGGGTGTTGGGGGGGTGAGAGCGTTGCGGGGGACTTGTTTGACATGCGATTCGTACATTCAGGAATTACCCGGCCGGTTATAAAAGCAGCAAGTCGACCGAGATATATTCCCCTTCACAGACAGAATAGAAAGCCGGCTGGACGGCTTGTATATCTGACAGAATTATCACACAAAAATTGGCGAATTCATCAGATTCTCACATTTTTGTCTTCGTCAAGCCCTGAAATTGCCTTCGAGCATAGCGGGCATACCCGCAACGAACGACTAAAGGGAATACGCATTGCGTGATAAGTGCAGATTTGGTACTTATCACGCAATGCGGGTTTGAGTTAGTTGTTTGTTGCGTATAACCAATAGTTCGATGAAACTAAAAGGAATAAAAATCAATAAAATACAGGAATATGACCTTTGCTTTGATAAAAGAATATGTCTCAGAAGGTGAAACAGAAAATGCGGTTGAACAATTATTAACCTTGGCAAAAACCAAGTACCAAGAATACGAAAACGACATACTTCTTTTGTCAGGGAAATTTAAAAACTGGAAGCGAGAAAAGATTTTAGGAATCGGGGAAAATGAACAGAAAGAATGGAACAAAATAAACTACTCAATCCTACAATTGATTTCTTTAATTGAATATGAAAACAAAGATAAAGAACACATAAGTAGTGATAAGTTAGAAGGATATATTCTTGTAAGATATTGGTCAAACAAAAAGTGGAAAGATGATTATACGATTAATGACGACGAAAATGAAAACTTGAATGATGTAAGCGAATTGAAAGTAGGTAATTGGTTCATAATCAAGTATTCATACGGAGCGAATTTGAGAGCATTTTTACCTCCAAAAGAAGGATATTCAAATAGAACTATTAAGGAGACAACACTGATTTGCAATCTAAAACAAGGAACAAAAGTTAAAATTCTTGAACCCATCTACCAGTTTTCAGCAAATGATTATTGGGCAAAAGTCGAGGTTCAGAAAGAATAAATAAAATTCATCGAAATCGAATAGGGAGAGGCGGCCCTACGACCGCCCCTGCCCTCTCACACCACTGTGCGTACCGGCCTGGTACACAGCCTGCCCCGAATCCTCGGGGGCGGTTCATGGAACAACAGCCTGCTGCCGTACATGATGGTAGTAATCTTTGAATGACTGATAGCCCCTCTGTCGTAGTCGCTCCTCCGTCACGGTCATTTTCATCACCGGGCTGCACGCCAGCCGCCAGCCGCCCTTGCGCGACCATGCATAACGCATCGCCCACGCATGGCTTACGCCTAACTGCCGGAAGGCCCGATAACGGCGACCCGGACAGTCCGATACATTTTGGTTATATTTGCATCAGAGGATGCGATGTCCATTCCGGGTACACACAATCCACTGCCTATCATGCCTCCTAAACGTCGGTACGTCGCCCATGTACACATTAGAGGCAATTTCAAGACAACACTATGACAATAAGACCCTTTATTACATTTCTTCTTTTTCTACCGACACTTATATTTGGACAGAGTCAAAGTGAATTGACAGCAAGCCAAATCGTAGATTCATCATTGGCTTTCATTGGTGGTGAGCAACGAATTTCAAAAATTGAATCAAGTAGAATAGATTATTTACTTATTCAACCTGACAACACCACAGCAATAATAAATGAGCAAGTGAAGTCAGGTAAAAAGTATGTTCAAAGTATTTTGTCAAAAACTCATGCCCCTCAGACAACTTTTTTTGACGGGGACAAAATTAGTCGGGTTAATGGCAACTCAGTTGTTCATTTAACAGATTTGCAATTAAAGGAGGAGGTTCGACTTAAAACATATAATCAAATCCAATACGGCTACAAAAAACTGGGATACCAGTTGTCACGTTTGCCCGACCAAAAATTTAATAACTTTGATTGTTTCGTGATTAACGCTTCTGCAAGCAATGGTTATACAACCATGAATTTTTTTGACAAGACCAATTTCAGATTAATTATGGTTGTGTATCCAAATGGAAATAAATCTTTAATGACCGACTATGTTTTTAAAGACGGCGTTCTTTTTAATTCACAGATCCTCAATACACTTTCCAATTCAGATGAAATCCTAATATTGAAACTTCAAACTGTTGAAATAAATCCAACTATATCAGACATATGGTTTAAATGTCCTTATGCAGACAAAGTGGAAATACCTCAATATATTAAGATTGGCAAATTCATTTCCTCAAACGGTGCTGACACCAGATTTACCAGGACAGAAATCTCTATGGACTATGAAGATGAAAAAGGAAGTATTGTATTAAGGCGTTTTTTAGTATGGGGCATCGTGTCTCCCGACTCATTTGGTTTAATTGACGAAGAGGCTTTAAAGGACAACAACAAGTCTTCCAAATCACAGATAGTAGTAAGAGTAGTTTCATGGGACGATACAGGATATGTGTGTCAATGGATTACTGATACTCATACTGATACTCAAGACTATAAAATAGTAAAGTGAGCAAAAATGCCCCTAACAAGGCATTGCCAAAAGCGGGGTGACGTCATCGAGTAGGCAGAGCCTACCCTACGACCACCCCTGCCCTCTCACACCACACCCGACCCGGTCGGGATACCGGCCTGGTACACAGCCTGCCCCGAATCCTCGGGGGCGGTACATGGAACAACATCCTTTTGCCGTACATGATGGTAGTAATCCTTGAACGATTGATAGCCCCGCTGTCGTAGTCGCTCCTCCGTCACAGGCAGGGCAGCGACGGTATGAATGATTATCCTTGAAGTAACCTATTGACTTTCAGAACCTTAAAACCTTCAAAAGCCCCCCGCTTTTCCTACCCCTCACTTTCCCAAAAACAGGCTACTTTTCGCCCTTCGAAAACGCACTTCGCAGACCAAAAGTCCTTGTAACCATGCCTGTCGTCCTCCGCACCACTCTCGGTCCCAAGACCTATTTCCCGAATATTTCACGTATCTCTTTCGAAGGGCCGGGCAGCGATAACCCGCTGGCGTTCAGGTACTACGACGAAAACCGGGTCGTCGCCGGCAAAACCCTGCGCGAGCATTTCAAATTTGCCGTCTGCTGGTGGCATACCCTGGGCGGCACGGGCGCCGATCCGTTTGGCGCGCCGACCAAAGATTTTGCCTGGCTGAGGGCTTCCGATCCGCTCCAGCTGGCCCGGGAAAAAATGGATGCGGGTTTTGAATTCATCACCAAACTGGGCATCCCCTACTACTGCTTTCACGACTTCGATCTGGTAGCCGAGGCCGATACCCTGGCGGAAAGCCGGCGCCGGCTCGACGCCATCAGCGATTATGCCCTTGAAAAACAGGCCGAATCGGGCGTGCGCGTCCTCTGGGGCACGGCCAACCTGTTTTCCCACCCGCGCTACATGAACGGGGCCATGACCAACCCCGATTTCGCGGTGGTCGCCCATGCCGCCGCACAGGTCAAAAACGCCCTCGACATTACCCTCAAACTCGGCGGCGAACACTACGTCTTCTGG
>JAEUUU010000162.1 GCA_016787345.1 Saprospiraceae bacterium
TCAGTGCGCCCATATTGAGTTATTACGGTCCTTCTTTTTTGCCCGACGCCACGGCTTTGTGTTCGGTTTTCGTCATGGCGGCCTGTTTGTTTCGCGCCGATCAATCACAGCAGCGCATCTGGCTTTGGTTATCGGGGGGCTGGGCGGCTTTGGCTATTTTGCTCAAAATCAGCAGCGCCATTCTTCCGCTGGCCTTGTTGCTGGCCTGGGTTGGGGGCCGGCTCAGGAACAGGTTTGCCCTCGGCTCTGTTTGGGCCGGCAATGCTGTCGCACAAGTGGCCGCGGCGCTGTTTGCCGTTGTGGTTTGGGGGCGCTGGTGGATACATTCGTACAATGCACGGCATCATGCCGGCTACTTCCTGAGCGGCACGCGCCCCGTCTGGCGTTACGATTCAACATTTATCGGCGAAACAATGGGGATGGTGCTCCGCGACGGGCTACCGGTATATGCCTCCGCCGGACTCTATGTGGCTGTGGGCGCCGCGCTGTACTGGAGCATAAAACACTGGCGTACAACGCCGTTTTGGTGGCGTCACATACTCGTCGCAGCAACGGCAGGAAGCATCGGGTATTTTCTGCTTTGGTTCAGGATGTTTCGCGAGCACGATTATTACGCGCTCTGTCTGTTGATCCTGCCCGCACTGGTTTTGTGGAACGGGTTCAGGGCAGGAGCCCGGTATTTGCATGAAAAAAAATGGTCGTTTGCACTGGGGCTGTGTTTGCTGCTGGGTGGCGGCCATAGCGGATGGGTCATGCACGAACGACTGGCGTTGGCCTACCACCCGCCGACGGTTCAAAGTCTGCCTCCCGCCGCTTTTTTAAGCCCCGGCGATCTGAGCGCCCTGGGAATTCCCGAAGAAGCCCGCTTTTTCTGCCCCGATGACCCTTCGCCCAACATCTCCTTGCTGGCTTTGCGGCGCGAAGGCTGGTCGGGTTACAATTTCGGGCGGCAAATGCCCGCCGACACCCTGGCGCGATACCAAACGGAGTTGGGGCTTACCCACCTGGCCGTTCGCGACACGGCGCGGCTCAATCCGGCGTACTGCAAGGGGTTCCCCGTACCGGTTTCCATTGGCACCAAGGGCTGGTTTATTTACAAAATAGCGGAGAAATAGCGCTGTTCAACGCGCGGCCTGGCAACGCCGGGTAAGATCCACATAAGCCTCCCAGCCCAGTTCTTCCGGCCTTTTTTGAAAAAACGGCTCTTCCATCAGATTCGAGTCGGGGAAGAAAGGTTTCAGCGTGTTGCGGAGCATTTTTCGGCGTTGGTTAAAAGCGGCTTTGACGATTTTCCGAAACAAGCTTTCGTCGCAATCGAGGGTAAAATTATCCTTGCGCGTGAGCCGGATTACCGCAGACAGCACTTTCGGCGGCGGGTTGAACGAACCGCGCTCGACCGTAAACAGGTATTCCGTCCGGTAAAATGCCTGCATCAGCACACTGGTAATGCCGTACACTTTGCTGCCCGGCGCCGACACCACGCGATCGGCCACTTCTTTCTGGAACATGCCGACCATTTCCGGAATCTGGGTCCGGTAATCGAGCATTTTGAAAAGGATCTGCGTGGAAATATTGTAGGGAAAATTGCCTACCAGGCAAAACGGAGCATCCCCAAAGGTCGTCCGGGGGTCGTAGTCGAGAAAATCCTGGAAGATCAACCGGTCCGACAGATCGGGGAAGTTCTGTTGCAATACCGCCACCATATCGCGGTCGGCCTCAACGGCCCACAACTCAAAGTCTTTGCGAACCAGCAACTGCCGTGTGAGCATACCCGTACCCGGCCCGACCTCCAGTACCTTGCCTGTCTCCGAAGCCCTCAGCAGACTGTCGGCAATGCGCGCGGCAATGCTGTCGTGTTTTAAAAAATGTTGGCCGTATGATTTTTTTGCCTGCACAGGAGAGGAGGGATGAATGATGAATGATGAATGATGAATGATGAATGATAAACCCTATCAACCATTATAAACCCTATCAACCCTTAACAATCATCGCTCATCTTCATAAACCACAAACTATAAAACAGATACCAGGCTACGCCCATGGCGGTTTCGATGGTATACTCTACCAAAAAGGAGACAAAAACCATCACTTGAAACGTGGTAAACAAATAGTTGCGCCGGTACCGGTCGTACAAAAGCGGGGCATAAAAAGCGATGAGGCTGAGGAGCAGTCCGAACAAGCCGGTTCCGGCCAGAATGTAGAGGAACTGGTTGTGCGGCAGTTTGGGTGATTCCAGGTATTTGGGGAAATAATCGGTCACCATGCGTGCGGTTTCGCGGGGCAGATCGCCTGCGCCGACACCGAAGACCGGGTGCTCTTTCCACATGAGCCAGCCGGTTTTGAGCGAAATCCAGCGTTCGGAATCGGAATAGGATTCGCCTTCGTTAGACTGATAATGCTCCCAGTCGTATTTCATGTATGAAATCCGCTGTTTCAGGCTGGGTACTGTATTCACCGCGATGAGTGGTATGGCCAGCAATGCCGCCATCAGGATAGCGCCTACACCCCAGCGACGCGTGCGCCAGATGAAGCGTGCGGCGCTGAACATCAGGGCGGCATACAGGGCAACCAGGCCGCTTCGGACCGACAGGAAATGAATAAACAGAAAAAGGATACCCAGCAAAACGAGCAAAACCGGCCGTTGCCAACCCATTCGCCCCTGCGAACCCTGCTGCCACATCCAGCCACCGGCAATGATCGCCGTAGCCAGCATGAGGTTGAAGCGGATATGGTGCCTCGGCACAGGTATCGGCCGGCCTTCGCTCAGCCCGAACAGAATAGTTTCGGAATGAAGGATAAAATTGATCCCCACGCCGATGCAAAGAACCGCCATTGTACACACCAGCACATAGAGCACCAGCCGGTATTGTCGGGCGCTCAGGGCAGGAAGATTGACAAACACCCAGGGCAGGATCAGAAATGGAAGCCGGATGCGCGTCCGATCGGCCCAATAGGACAAATCGCCCGACCACAGGCCGCTCAGCGCCGGGGCCAGCAACAACAAGGTAAAGAACAAATAAGCCGGTTGGCGCCATAAACGGAGCACCGAAGCCCGAAGCACCGTCAACAACTCCGCAACAATGCCCCGGCGTTCGTTTCCGGATGTTTCTCGTTCCAGCACGGTCGCATTCCACAAGGCCATCGCCACCAGCCCCCACATCGACATGGACAGCAGGAACGGGGAAAAAGTCATGCTCACCACCAGCAGCATGGCGAAAAAGGTCGTCCAGGCGGAGCGGGGGTCTTCGCCGAACGGGGCAATTAACAGGGCTGGCAAATTCTTTTTCAAAGTAAAAAACCGTTGTCGAACCGGTATGAAATGCGGGGCAAAGATAGCTCGCCCCGAACCGGATTTTTTGGGTAATTATCTGCAAAGGACAGGCTGCCGGGGCTGCTCATCCGGTCATATCGGCTGCTCATCCAAAAAGACGAGCGTCTGTCGACCAAAAAAAGCCGGATTGGGGGAACTTCCCTACCTTTGTACTGTTCACTTAGCCAGTATGACCAACCAAGCAGTTCTCGTCTTTTTGCTGTTTTTTTCGCTCGCCGGACTGGTTTCCTGCGGGCAGGAAACCGCCCAGCCGCCCGAAAGCCCGATGATGAGCACCGAGCGACCGGGAGCGACTACCGTTTCCGAACCCATCCCGCTGCCGTCGACCGGACACGGCAATTTTGAAAACCTGGTGGCCGACTACGAAAACAACGACCGTTCGATCTGGCAACAACCCGACCTGGTCATTTCCTTTTTGGGCGACCTGGAAGGCAAAACGGTGGCCGATATCGGCGCAGGCTCGGGCTATTTCACCTTCCGCCTCGTGCCCAAGGCAAGCAGAGTCATCGGGATCGACATCGACCCGCGTTGTATCGAGTTTATGGACAGTGTAAAAGTGCGCCTCCCGGAAAAATACCGCGACCGCTTTGAAAGCCGGCTGGCCAAACCCGAAGACCCCCTGCTCAAACCGGGCGAAGCAAATGCCGTCATCATCGTCAACACCTACGGTTATCTCGAAAAAAGGGTCGAATACCTCACCACCCTCAAAAAAGGCATGTCGCCCGAGGGACAATTGCTCATCATCGATTTTAAGAAAAACAACCTGCCCGTCGGACCGGCAGAAGAATTCAAAGTCGCCCTGCCCGTTGTGGAAAAAGAGCTGACACAGGCAGGTTTCGAAGTGACAAAACTCGACACCAAAACGCTCGATTATCAATATATCGTCCTTGCAAAAGCTGGTTCCAAACAGTGAAAGCGTGCAGGAGCGGCCATGGCTACTACCGCTGCCGCCCCTGCATTTGCCAGCACTGACACGGCCACTGCCTCTCCAATATGCGCGGTTCCCTGAAATTGTTTACCTGGTTCGGAATTCCGGTGCACCTGCACTGGACCTTTGGTTTTATCCTGCTTTACGCCTTTTATCTCGGTGTTTTTGAGGGCGACGGACTGCTGAGTATCGTCTGGTTCGTCGGCCTGTTTGCCAGCCTGTTCGGCTGCGTGCTCCTGCACGAATACGGCCACTCCCTCACGGCAAGACAGTACGGCGTCAATACGCAGGATATTATTCTGACTCCGATCGGCGGCATCGCGCGTTTGGAAAAAATGCCGGAAAACCCGCGCCAGGAGTTTTTAGTTGCCATCGCCGGCCCGCTGGTCAACGTCGTCATCGTGCTGCTCCTCTGGATTGTGGGCAAACTGTTTCTGGAGCCCGAACTCTGGGAACTGGCTTCCTGGACGGTCGGCCAGTATTTTCAGCCCATGATCGACTTTTTCGGCGCCCTTTTTACCGGCGACCTGAATGCCATCAGCGCGCAATTTTCCGGTGAGTCGCTCCCCCCTGCCGATACCGAAGAAATGACCGACATCGTCAACGGCTTCGGACTGTCGAACAACAGCCTGTTCTTTTACCTGCCGATCCTGATTGTGATCAACATCATGCTGGTCCTGTTTAATCTGGTACCGGCATTTCCGATGGACGGCGGCCGGATTTTCCGGGCCCTGCTGGCCATGCGCCTGGGTCGCCCGCGCGCGACACGGGTAGCCTCGATCGTCGGCCAGGCGATTGCCGGCATCTTTGTCTTGTATGGCTTGTACAGCGGCCAGATTACGCTGGCACTGATCGGTTTCTTCGTGTTTACCACCGCCCGCACCGAGAACACCATGGTGCAGCTCGACGATCTGCTGCAACGTTACAAAGCCAAGGACCTCATTCGCCGACAGTACACGCGTTTGCTGGTTACTGACTGGATGCAAACCCCCATCAACCTGCTCCGCGAAGGCCTGGAGCGCCATTTTTTGGTCTTCGACCTGCACGACCAACTTGTCGGCGCCCTCGACGAGGCTGATATTATCACCGCATTGAAAAAGCGCGACTTGTCGGCCGCGATTGCCGAGTACGCGCACGAGCCGGTGGAAATTGTTCATCCGGAAGAGTCCCTGAAATACATCTACTACACTTTGCAGCAGCGCCGGCACGGCATCGTGGCCGTAGCCGATGAAGACGGTTTGATCGGGGTGATCGATCAGGAAGGACTGCGACACTTTTTGCGAATGGTATAGCAGCGCTCAAAGCATGTCTCTCAACACCACGGTTTTTTTCATTTTTTCCCCGTCGCGACGCAGTGTGATCTTGACCTTTTTACCGGGTTTGCCCAATAGTTTTCGCTGAATATCCGGCAAGGTTAAAAATACGGAGGGCGTTGTGCCTACCCGCAGGATTTGATCGCCGGGCCGTATATCCGCTTCCAAAGCAGGCGAGTTGGGCAGTACGTTTTGAACAATAAATACGTCGAGTTTGGGGCCCGAAGCGATAATGCTCAGGCCGCTGCGGTCGAATACGTATTCCGCCTGGTAGTTTTTGGTCGGCTTTAACCAAAGTTGTTGTTTCTGATAATCGATAATCAAACTGAAACGACTGAGCAGGCCGTTGCCCAGCAGGCCGTTGCGCTTGTTCAAATATTCATAGTTGACGGTCGTGTCGATTTGCTGAAAAAACGTGACGATGTTTTGTTGCGAAAACTGCCCCAGTTCAAGCCGGAACACCCTGCCGGCAAAACCTTCCAGATAACCGCCCAACCCCATTCCGATATTACTCGCCAGAGCGTTGGCCGGCGGATGAAGCAGCGGATGCGTATCGGTAAACAACAGCAACGACATCCCCGCACCCGTATCGAGCAGCAATTTGACTTGCGCCGCCGAATCGGGTAATACCTGTAACGTTGTATTGACGTAGGGTTTGTTGCGGTAGATTTCGAGCGGAATTGCCAGATAGTCGTTGCCCGGTGGGCGAAAATAGTCGCGGTCGTACAGGGTGATTACCCGGCGCTGGTAGTTGATTTTTATGATATAACGCGAAAACGCATTGGCCGAGAGGATGCCATGCACTTCGATGCCGGCGTATTCTTCAAATCTGAAATAATCCTCCTGCAACACGAGGATGTCTTCGCTCGGCGCCACGGCTTTTTCCGGTATGTCGAAACGGATACGACGGGCGAGATAAGCGATCAAGGGTGTTGTCAGGTCGGAGCCGGTGATTTGGAATTCCCGTTCGTAAGGCACCTTCATCAGGTCGCTGATCTCGCGTTTGGTCAGTACCGTATGTTCGGCGCCAGTGTCGAAAATGAATTTGAGCGGCAAAAAGCCGTTGAAATGCAGGGTGAGAATGATAAAATTGTTGCTGTATTCAAACGGGATATCTACCTGTCTGCGGCCGGGAGGCAGGTGAAAGCCGTTTTGCGCAGGCAGCAACCAGAACAGGCCCAACGCCAGTGCGCAGCAAATCAGGAGTCGTTTTTTCATTTTCAACAGCTTGCTTCGCCGGGCAATATAGCCACTTTATGCTTTGGGCGGGATATTGTGCATGGCCCGCTCGGCAATGGCGGTAATTGAAAGAGCGGGATTGACCCCCGGATTGGCCGAGATCATGGCGCCATCGCATACCAGCATATTTTGATAACCGAAAACGTGGTTGTCGCGGTCGATTACGCCGGTTTCGGGGCTGTCGCCCATCACCGCGCCGCCCAGGATATGCGCCGTGCCGGGTATGCCCGCCAAAGGCGTCAGGCCGAATGCCATGGCCTTGCCCCCCACCAGTTTTTCAAAACGCCGGGCCAGTTCGATGGCTCTTGGAATAAAAGCGGTGGGTTTTTCTGCCCCCACGATCTGTGTACGCAAACCGCCCCAGAAGGAACGCTGGAAGGTGACGGTACTGTCGAGCGTTTGCATAAACAACATGACCGTCGAACTTTTTGCCCAGTCTTTTACCCTGAAATACCGCCAGTAAGTCACCGGATGCAGCAATACGTCACCAGCCATTTTCAGCATACGCACGAGCATATTACGGCCTTCGACAAAAGGCAGAAACGTGAGCCGCCAGGCGCCCGAGCCGGCCCCGTAACGGCACAATTCGAGGTGGCTGTGCTCGTCGGTCTGCACAATCGCACCGATGGCGATGCCCTTCGACCAGTCGGCCGATTGGTCGAGTTGCGTCACGGCGATCAGGCTTTCGTTGTTGGTGCGCACTTCGCGGCCGACCATGTCGGACAGTCGCGGCAACGAACGGCGGCGAAGTTTCAGCAGCAATTTGACGGTGCCGAGCACCCCGCCGGAGAAAATGACGCCCCGGGCGCGCAACACCTGGCGTTTTTTGAAAAAACGGGTGGCCGAACGCAGTTCGATCTCGTATCCGTCGGCGCCGTCCGGAGCGCCGGCAGGGCGCACGTCGACGACTTCCTGTTCGGCCAGAATCTGCGCGCCGTGTTGTTGAGCCAGGTAGAGGTAGTTTTTGTCGAGGGTGTTTTTGGCATTGTGCCGGCAGCCGGTCATGCAGGCGCCACAAAAGTTACAGCCCGTTCGTTCCGGGCCTTTCCCGCCGAAAAACGGGTCGTCGACCGTTTGGTCCGGTTCTCCGAAATAAACGGCCACCCGCGTGGCATCGAAGGCATGTTCCTGGCCGATTTCTCGCGCCAGGTTTTGCAGGGCCTGTTCTCCGTCGAAGAGCCGGGGATTTTTGGTAGCGCCCAGCATGGCCACGGCTTTTTGGTAAAATGGCTGTAATTCCTGCTGCCAATCCGCCAGTTTGGCCCAGCTGCCCGATTGAAAAAAAGCGGGCTTGGGCATCGGCAAGGTATTGGCGTACACCAGCGAACCGCCGCCGACACCGGTGCCTGAAATCACCCCGACATGCCGGAAAATCGTGATTTTCATGATACCGAACCAGCGAAACGCGGGCAACCAGAGCCATTTGGCGAATTGCCAGTTGGTACGGGCAAAATCACCCGCCCGGTACCATTTGCCCTTTTCCACCACCAGCACCTTGTACCCTTTCTCGGCCAGCCGCAAGGCGCTGACCGAGCCGCCGAATCCGCTCCCGATGATGACGTAGTCAAATTGCGTGTTTTCCATATCGACTGAAAGTTACAATTGGATTCCCCACACCAGCGGTATTAAAAAATAAACCGCCGCCAACAAAATCAGGATCGCCACCGCATCGAGCAAAAAACCCGCCCTGGCCATGTCGCGCACCGTCAGGAAACCCGATCCGTACACGATCGTATTGGGCGCCGTGGCCACCGGCAGGCCGAAACCGATGGAAGCGGCGAGCGTCGCCGTCATGAGCAGACCAAAAGGGTGAATCCCGATCGCGGTAGCCAATGCCGCCAATACCGGCATCATCATCGCCGCCGTGGCGATGTTGGAGGCGATTTCGCTGAGCAGCACCACCAACACCAGCACCGCCAGGATGATGACCGGCACCGGCAAATGATTGAGCCCCTGCAACAGCCCGCCCAGCCAGCCGGCCAGTCCGCTCTGGTCAAATCCCTTCGCGAGCGCCAGTCCGCCGCCGAACAAAACAATGATTCCCCACTGAATCCGCTCGGCCGTGGCCCAGTCCATCAGGGTTTCTCCTTTCCAGCCTTTGGCCGGCACCAGAAATAGCAGCACCGCTCCGCCAACGATCAGTACCGTATCGTTGATGTTGGGCCACCAGCGATACCAGAGCAGCGAGCCGCTGATCCAGCCCAGAATGATAAGACCAAAAACGATCATCAGCCGGATCTCCGGCGGACTCAGGGGGCCCAGGCTTTTCAATTCCTGACGGATGTAGTCTGTGCTATCCGCGGCCGACTGTTGATGATCGCGCAAGGGAAACAGCCAAAGCAGCAGCAGCCAACAAGCTACCAGCAGCAGCAGCATAATCGGGAACCCGACCATAAACCACTGTGCAAACGACACCTCCTGTTCCATTTTTTGCCGCACAAAACTGACGAATATCGCGTTGGTGGGGGTGCCGACCAGGGTCCCAAGTCCGCCGATGGAACAACTGTACCCTACCCCGAGGAGCAGCGATTTGGAAAAATTGGAGGTCGTACCACCCGCCACCGCGATGGCGACGGGCGTCATCATCACTGCCGTGGCGGTATTGGAAATCCACATGGAGATAAATGCCGTGGCGACCATAAAACCCAGCAGTGTCGTCGAGGGCCGCGAACCCAGCCAATGCACCATACGCAAGGCAATGCGCCGGTGCAGGTTCCAGCGCTCAATCGCCTTGCCGAAAATAAACCCGCCGATAAACAGGTAAATGATCTCGTTGGCATACTCGGGCGCCACGTTTTTAATCGGCATGACACCTGCCAGCGGAAACAACACCAGCGGCAACAGGGCCGTGACGGAAGTGTGTACTGCCTCGGTGATCCACCACACCGCGATCCAGAGGGTCACGGCGGCGCACCATTTGGCCGGCTCGCTCATACCGGCAGGGGCCGGGAGCGCAACAACAAGTAAAAACAACACAGGGCCGGCCAAACGGGCGAAAAAACGATTCATGTCGCGGGATGGTATTTAAGCGCGGTAAAAGGACAAAAAAGTAGGCAATCCCGCATCGGATTGGGGTAGATTTTTCACAGTAACTTCCACTTCACACCCTGGAAAAACCAAAAAGGCGCAAGGCCACCAACGTGCCTTGCGCCTTTTAAATCTGACTATCCCCGCTCAGCAAAACTGCTCGTACGCCATTTTCAAATTCTCGGCAATCACCGAGGCGGAACGGCCCTCGATGTGGCGGCGTTCAAGAAAATGGACCAATTGTCCGTCTTTGAACAAGGCGATGCTCGGCGAAGAAGGCGGGTAAGGCAGCAAAAACTCGCGTGCCTTGGCCGTCGCCTCACCGTCGACACCGGCAAAGACCGTGTACAGGTGATCGGGCTTCTTGGCGCCTTCCAGCGACATTTTGGCGCCGGGGCGGGCATTGGCAGCCGCGCAACCGCATACGCTGTTGACGACCAGCAGCGCCGTGCCTTTTTGTTGCGCCAGCACAGATTCCACATCGGCAGGTGTGGTCAGCGATTCGAAGCCATAGTTGGTCAAATCCTGGGCCATCGGGGTGGTAAGTTGTATCGGATACATCGGTAGTGATGAATGATGAGTGATGAGTTGATCAGCGGAGTAAAACAGCGCTCTTCTGATTTGGTTCAAAAAGTGACCGGCATGGTCTTTTCTTCTTTGCCGCGCTTCACTTTGACCTGGGTGGTGTCGCCCTTCTTGAATTTGGAAAGGGCTTTCATATAGTCCTGAATATTTATGACCGGATATTCTCCCAGCCCGATAATGATGTCGTCTTTGACAATACCGGCTACCGAAGCTGGTTTGCCATCGGTGACGCCGTCGACGTGCACGCCCTCACCTTCCCAGGTGTAATCGGGCATGATGCCCAGGGTGACTTTGAAACTGGGCGTATCTTCTTTTTTCGTTTTGGTTTCCTGAAATACAAGTTTGGGTTGCGCATCGAGCTGTTCGATGATTTTGACCGCCAGACCCAGGATTTTCACCTGACCGGGAAAATTGACCTTCTCCACATCATCGGAAGGTTTGTGGTAGTCGGAGTGCTGACCGGTGAAAAAGAACAGCACCGGGATGTTTTTCAGGTAAAAAGAGGTGTGGTCGCTCGGTCCGATTCCCGCGCTGTCGAGTTTGAAACTCAGGTCGTCGGTTTTGAGACCATTGAGGAGCGGCACAAAATCGGGCGCCGTGCCCACGCCGCCCACGACGAGGCGTTTTTCTTCGTTCAGGCGACCGATCATGTCCATATTGATCATAAAACTGACCGTGGAAAGGTCGATGGTCGGGTAGTCGGTGTATTTTTTGGAACCGATCAGGCCCAGTTCTTCGCCGGAGAAGCAGAGGAACAGGAAGTTGTGTTTTTCCGTCACGCCGTTTTGGGCAAAATAGCGGGCCAGTTCGATGACGCCAGCGGTACCCGAAGCGTTATCGTCGGCGCCGTTGTGTATCTTGCCTTCCGGGTTGGCATCCAGAGAGTTGTGGTCGTGACCCAGCCCGAGGTGGTCGTAATGTGCCCCGATGACGATGGTGTGGGTGGCGCCATTGTCGAGGTAGCCAGCCACGTTCTGGCTGTATACGTGCGGCGCGCTGAAATCCATAGCGCCGTGAGGGTTGCCCGACTTTTGAAAACCGAAATGGTGAAACCACATGCCGTTGTCGCCTTTGGGGGCCAGTCCGGCGGCTTTGAACTGATCGGCGATGTATTGGGCGGCGCGGAATTCTTCGGGCGTGCCGGTGCCCCGGCCTTTCATTTCGTCGGACGCCAGCATGGTGAGGTCGCGGCGAATATTGTCTTCGGAAATGGCGTATTGTTGTGCAGACAGGCTAAGCCCTCCAAAAAGCAGGACTAGCAGAAGTGCGATATTCTTGTGCATTGAAAATGAGTTTGAAAGCATAAAATGAGGAGGTATGGTCGACCAGGGGTCGTTTTTGCGCTGCGAAAATAGGGGAAAAATGCCCGGACAGGCCATAGAACCGTCAAAAAACAAGCTTGTTCAAGCGCTCAGGGCGCAGCAGTCGCTTCGATCTTCACGAGCGAGCTGTCTTTGGGCGTCCAGCAAAGCGCGTCGAGCAGGGCCGGCGGACCGGCAAACACGTTGAGATCGGTTTTGCTCGGGATACCATCGAGGCAGCCCTCGTTGGAGTATTGCCAGAAGTGCCAGTCTTTACCCGTACTCAAAACAGGCCGCTCATTGGAATAACGGGCGATCCAGAAAGGATAGTTGTCGAATACACCGGCCAAATATTTTTCGTAAAAATGCTGGTTGGTATAAATAATCGGCTTCACGTGCAGGGTCGCTTCCACCACCTGCAGCCAGATACGGGCCTCTTCGACCATGATCTCGCGGGGCATGCCGTCGCTGGTTTCAAAATCGAGTACCGGCGGCAAATCGCCGGCTTTCATCTCCACTGTTTTGAGAAAATGTTGCGCCTGATCCCAGCCGCAGCCATAAGAGCGAAAAAAATGATAAGCCCCCCGGCGGATGCCCAGCCGGCTGAGCGCATCCCAGTTGCGGCAAAACAAACTGTCGGTGTAATCGTGCCCCTCGGTGGCTTTGACGAACGCAAAATCCAAAACATGCCGGTCATTCACCTCGTCCCAATTGATCCGTTGCTGGTAATGCGACACGTCGATCCCGTGCAGTAAGGGTACCGCGGGTTCAAAGTTTGCTTCGCGGCCCGTCCAGAACGGGTAAAGCAACAAAACGATCAGGCTCAACGTGCGCATGGTGCGGGCGAAAAGTTGAAACAGATGGCATTCGGGAGCAAATAGAGGGGGAAACAACCCGGTTTCCATCGGGTTGTGCGGCTGCGAAAATAATGCCGGCTTTTTCAACCCGTCTTCACCGACCATTCAATTCGTCTCCGGATAGCATTTTTTTGGACGAACGATATTCATCCGGATGCGAATGACGGGGTTGGGTGCTGGGTGTTGGGCATTAGGTTTTGGGTTTTAGGTTTTGGGTTTTGGTAAAAGGGGCACTACTGCTCTCGAAACAGGTTTTGGGTGTTGGAAAAAGGGGGGGGTGCTTTCGGGGCAATGTCACGAGGCCAAGCGCAGGGATGTGAGAAAAGGGTTATTACTGCTCTTGGGCGGTCACGAGGCAAAGCCTCGCGCGAGCGGAGCTAATTTTTGCTGAATCCTAAGCAATCTCCGAGAGCAGTAATAACCCTTTTGCCAAAACCCAACGCCCAAAACCCAAAACCTGTTTCGAGAGCAGTAGTGCCCCTTTTACCAAAACCCAACACCCAACACCCAACACCTAAAACCCTTTACTCAAATTTTCAACCATGAACCGACTACCCTTTTACCTGCTGCTGTCA
>JAEUUU010000019.1 GCA_016787345.1 Saprospiraceae bacterium
GTTCAATTTCTTTCGCCGACTGGACAAGGATCGAGAGAAAACCGTAGAAAGTTCGGAATCCTGGATACTTTTAGCCAATTGTTCGGTAATCCTTAATCGCCTGGAAAACTGGCCAAATTAAATTCCTCAACATGCTCTAAGGATACTTCTTATTGTCGCCGCAAAGTGGTTATAAAAATGGTTGGATGATAACTATTTGACAATCAATTATATCAATTCTATAAACCTTCATAAACCATTATCAACGGACTATAAACCAACAATCTAAAATCATGTAATCTGCAATCATGTAATCCATCTGATTATCAATAATTTGAATTTTTGATTGGGGCTATTCAGCGTTCATGCGTCTGCCCTGCCCTACCTCCCCGCCATCCGCCACTCCACCGTCGCCAAACAAACGATCACCCCGATTTCAAGCAAAAAATACACCCAGCCCGCCGCGGTCAGTTGTCCGCGACCGTACAGCATCGCGGCCGCCGTGGCGCAGCAATAGAGCAGGTTGGCTGCCGCGATCACTTTCAGGTAAGGCCGCCAGTTGGCCCTCATCCGGTAGTAATTCGAGAAAGAATACAGGGCAAAAACGCAGGCTGCCGCCGCAAAACCATACAACATTGCCCGGGGCATGCCGATGGCGGCTTCGAAATGGGGCAGTACGAAGCCCAGCATCAGAGCGGACAGCGCCGCGCCGCAGGCATCGATTAAGAATAGTAGGCGAGGCGTCAGATTCTGCATGTTCATTGTTACGGCGGCGCGTTTTTTTCGTAATAAAGCAGTCGGCAAATCTAGCGTTCTTTTCCCGGTCGCCGCCAGGGCGCGTTGTTGCAGACTTCATGGTTTATTAACCTGCAAATCCCGACCTTTGCCCTCCCCATGCCCTCAAACCCGACTTCATTTTCCGCTATGAGATTGCTTTTTTCCGCCTTGCTCAGCCTGCTGGCTGTCGCCTTGACTGCCCAAAACCCCGTACCCGCCCGCCCCAAACTGGTTATCGGCATCGTCGTCGATCAGATGCGCTACGACTACCTCTACCGCTATCAGGCCGACTACGGCTCCAACGGCTTCCGCCGCCTGCTGCGCGAGGGCTTTTCCTGCGAAAACACGCATTTCAACTACGTCCCGACCTTTACCGGCCCCGGTCATGCCGCCATCTACACGGGCGCATACCCGGCCGTCAACGGCATTGTGGCCAACGACTGGTACGACCACGAATGGGGCCGCCACCGCTACGTCACCACCGACACCACCGTGCAAGGCGTGGGCGCCGCCGGCCGCTCCGGCCAACACTCGCCAAGGGTGATGCTCTCCACCTCCATCACCGACGAACTGCGGCTTTCCAACGCCTACCAGTCGAAAGTCGTGGGCGTGTGCCTCAAAGACCGGGGCGCCGTGCTGCCCGCCGGCCACCTGGCCAATGCTTGTTACTGGTTCGACGACAAAACCGGCAACTGGATCACTTCGACCTACTACCCCGACTCGCTGGGCTTGCCGCAATGGGTGCAGGACTTCAACACCCGCCGACTCGCCGAGCGCTACCTGGCGCAGCCCTGGACCAAACTGCCGGGCGCTACCTACAACGAGTCGTTTGCCGACTGGCACAGCAAAGGCTACGACTCGGGCCATTACGTCAGCATGGAGGGCGGATTCCCGCACGACCTGCCGGCCCTGCGCCAGAAAATGGGCAATATCGTGCTGCGCTTCACACCCTTCGGCAATACCCTCACGCTCGACTTCGCCCTCGAAACCATTGAAAAAATGCAACTCGGACAAGGAGAAGCCACCGACTTTCTCTGCCTGAGTTTTTCAAGCACCGACTATATCGGCCACCAGTTCGGCATACACGCCGAAGAAACCCAGGATGCCTACCTGCGCCTCGATGCCGATATTGCCCGCCTGCTGAGCTATCTGGATCAAAAATTCGGCAAAAACAACGTGCTGGTGTTCCTCACAGCCGATCACGGCGGCGGCGAAACCCCGGCGCATCTGGTGCAATCACGGGCGCCAGGTGGTATTTTTCCGGAAAGCAAACTGGAGGAAGCCCTTGAAAACGCGCTGCCACAGGTGCTCGGCGTCAACGCCGACTACATTCTGGAATGCGGCAACCAGCAAATCTGGCTCAACTGGGAGGCCATCGAAGACCTCTCGCTCGACCCGAACAATATCGCTATGGCCATCGGCGATTTCCTGCGCATGCAGCCGGGCGTATCGGAAGTATGGACGCGCGAAGAACTCTTTGCCCTGCCCGCCGATTACCCCTTTGCCGCCGAACTCCGCCGGGGCATCCACCCGCGCCGCTCGGGCGATATGCTGTTTCAACTGGAACCCGGCTGGCACCCCGACGACAAATCGTTCAGCACTGGCGGCTGTACCCACGGCTCGCCGTATCCGTACGACACCCACGTGCCGCTGATCTGGTACGGCTGGCGCATGCCCGCCGGCGAATCGCTCAGCCCGGTCGAAATCACCGACATCGCGCCTACCCTGGCCGCCTTGCTGCGTATCATGGAGCCCAGCGGAAGCACGGGGAAGGTGATTACCGATTTGTGGAAACGTTAGTGCCGGCTGCGGGCTAGGACTTGCCAGGCTGTCCGATGCCGTATGTCGGGCTGAACTTGGGCTTCCAGGTTTCTGCGATGGCAAATGCCCTAAACTTGGCGTCCTGCGCCCTCGGACCGGCAAACAGTTCGTCGACGGATTGCTGAAACAAGGCTACCCAGCGGTCGAAATGCTCGGCCGTAAAGGGTGATTTTTCATGCACAGGCCAGTGCTTTTCCAGCGGATTGCCGCGGTAGGTATCGTGGCTCAACAGCAAAAACTCCCAAAAGGCGTACATCCGGGGCAGATGCTCCGGCCAGTTGACCCGGGCCACCTCGTTGAAAATATAGCCGATCACGTCGTCCTGACGGACTTTGTCGTAAAAGGTATCGACCAGTTTTTTGACGTCTTCGGAGAATTCGATATCGGGCAGCATAGGCAGACAGGAAGGTTAAAAATTACAACGCGCGCCGTGCACTTTCAGCCATTTTTCACAAGCCTTGTACTGCGGAGAAAAGCGCTCCACCAGCGCCCAGAAGCGATCGGAGTGGTTGGCTTCCACGAGGTGCGCCAGTTCGTGTACAATGACGTAGTCCTGCACCTCGCGGGGCGCAAACAGCAAACGGGTGGAGAGATTGATATTGCCCGTGCGGGAGCAGCTGCCCCAGCGCGAGTGGCTGTATTTCAGCGCGATCGAACGGATGGGGCGGTCGACGGTCAGGCGATTGATCTCGTATATGCGGCGACTGAGTTCGGGATAAAAATCGTGGGCCACGATGCGCGACAACAGGGTTTTGATCACTTTTTGATCGGCATGCAGGCTCAGGTGCAGGCAAATGGTGTCGCCCACCAGGCGGGCAGTGCTGGTTGCGCGCGCCGATTGTTCGAGTTCGATCCGGTACTGGCGTTCGCCCACGGCGAGCAGGTCGCCGGTTTGGTAACTTTTTTCAACAAATGACTCCCGCAGCGCGGGTTTTTTGGCAAAAACCTCCTGTACCCAGACACGCAAACGATCGGCGTGATGCGCCCATTCGCCCTCGCTCATGCCGCGCGGAATACGCACCGTCACACCCGTGTGGCGCAAACTGAACGTCACCGTTTGCCGACGCTCCACGTGGAGATTGACCGGCAGATTGACGCCGTCGACGGCGAGCTGAGAGACGTATTTGGCGCTTTTTTTCGGCATGCGCTGTAATTATCCTTTCCGCCGGGCGAAGTCCTGCATCAGATCGACCAGGGCTTGCACGCCGGATTTGGGCATGGCATTGTAGATGGAAGCGCGGAAACCGCCCACCGAGCGGTGGCCTTTGAGCCCTACCATGCCGTTGGCTTCCGTTTCGGCGAGGAATTCTTTTTCCAGCGCGGCATAGCGGTCTTCCATGACAAAGCAGACGTTCATCAGCGAACGATCTTCCTTGGCCACCGTGCCCCGGAACAAGGGATTGGCGTCGATTTCCTGATACAACAGGGCCGCCTTGGTTTTGTTTTTCCGTTGAATGGCTTTGAGGCCGCCGCCTTTTTTCAGCCAGCGCAGGGTGAGCATGGAGACGTAAATGGGGTACACCGGCGGCGTGTTGTACAGCGAGTTTTCCTTGATATACGTGCGGTAGTCGAGCATGGTGGGCATGTAACGGTTCACCTTGCCCAGCATGTCTTCGCGGACGATGACGACGGTGGTGCCGGCCGGGCCCACGTTTTTCTGCGCCCCGGCGTAGATCAGGCCGAAGGGCCGCACATCAACCGGGCGACTCAGGAAATCGGACGACATGTCGCATACCAGCGGCACGGGCGACTTGGGGAAACGGTGCAACTGCGTACCGAAAATGGTGTTGTTGCTCGTCAGGTGCAGGTATTGGGCATCCTTCGGGATCTTGTA
>JAEUUU010000062.1 GCA_016787345.1 Saprospiraceae bacterium
CGACCGGACCAATACTTTCGGCAAAGCGTTTCTGGGCCTCACCTTCGAGTGCTCCCGCTGCCACGACCACAAATACGACCCGATCCCGATGACGGATTACTACGGTGCCTTTGCCTTTTTCAACAAGGTGCCGGAGCGGGGTTTTGTGCCGAATTTGCAGGTACCCAAGCCGTATATTCCGATCGTTCAGGCTGACTTACAGGGTGTTTTGTCTTTTTTAAATGCCGACTCGGTGTTGCGCAGCCCCAAAGACACCCTCCTGCAAATGGTCATGCAGGACTCGCTCGACAAGGGCGGACGGCAAACCTTTCTCCTCAACCGCGGGCAATACGACCAGCCCACAGTACGCGTGGAAGCGCACGCCCCCTCGGCCGTGTTGCCGTTCGACACCGCTGCCCTGCCCCGCAACCGGCTCGGACTGGCGAAATGGCTCTTCGACCGCCGCAACCCGCTGACAGCCCGCGTGGCGGTCAACCACCTGTGGCAGGAGATCTTCGGGCGGGGTATCGTGGCCACACCCGACAATTTCGGGGTGCAGGGCGCCTTGCCCACCCACCCGGAATTGCTCGACTGGCTGGCCGTCGATCTGATGGAAAACGGCTGGGACCAAAAGGCTCTGCTGCGCAAAATCGTGACTTCCGCGACCTACCGCCAGGCATCGGCCGCCACACCCGAGGCATTGGCCCGCGACCCCGAAAACCGCTGGCTGGCCCGCGGCCCGCGTTACCGGATGCCTTACGAGTTTATCCGCGACAACCTGCTTGCTGCCAGCGGTTTGCTCAACCGGATCATCGGCGGGCCCTCGGTCAAACCCTGGCAGCCGCCGGGTTTGTGGGAAGAAATTTCGACCGAAAAAACCGCCAACAATTTCCGCGGTGAATTCACCTACATCCCCGACACCCTGCCGGCGCGCCTGTACCGCCGCAGCCTCTACACCTACCACAAACGCACCATCCCGCCACCGGCCAGTCTGGTATTCGACGCCCCGATGCGCGACAACTGCGAAGTGCGCCGCACCCGCACCAGCACGCCCCTGCAAGCGCTCAACCTGCTCAACGACCCGCAAGTGCTCGAAGCCTCGCGGGTGCTGGCGCAGCGCCTGTTGCAGGAAAACAACCCTGAAAAACCGGACCGGCTCATTGCTGATGGCTTTGCCCGTATCATGGGCAGGGCGCCCGGGCGGGATGAATTGAATACGCTGACCGGCCTGTACAAAGCAGAATACCAACGCTACCAAACCGAACCCGACCATGCCCGCCAACTCATCCAGACAGGCCGTTACCCGGCCGCGCCCGAACTCGATCCGGCGCGCCACGCGGCTTTGATGCTGACGATAAATGTGGTGATGAATCTGGATGAGGCGATGTCGAAAACCTGATTTTTTAAACGATTTTTTTCCAAAGTGGAACCTGAACTGCTCAACCACCACCTCCATCTCAACCGCCGCACCTTCCTCCACCGCGCCGCCATCGGCATCGGCGGGCTGGCGCTGGGCTCCCTGCTGGGCTGCGGCCGCCGGCAACCCGACTGGCTCGGCAGCGCGGCTGGCGAGCTGGGGCTGCCGCATTTTGCCCCAAAAGCCAAACGGGTCATCTACCTGTTTCAAAGCGGCGCGCCCTCGCAACTGGAATTGTTCGACTGGAAACCTTTGCTGCGCAAAATGAATGGCCAGGACCTGCCCGAAAGCGTGCGCCAGGGCCAGCGACTTACGGGCATGACGGCCAACCAGAAACGTTTTCCGCTGGCCGGCGCCCAGGTCGAATTCCGCCAGCACGGCCAGAGCGGCGCCTGGATGTCGGATCTATTGCCCTACACCTCGCGGGTGGTCGATGATCTGTGCATCATCAAATCGATGCACACCGAAGCCATCAACCACGACCCGGCGGTGACCTTTTTCCAGACAGGCAACCAGCAGCCGGGCCGCCCGAGCATCGGTTCGTGGCTGAGTTACGGGCTGGGTTCCGAAAATTCCAACCTGCCGGCCTTCGTCGTGCTCCTTTCACGCGGCAAAGGCAATATCCAGCCCCTGGCCTCGCGGGTGTGGGGCAGCGCATTTTTGCCCAGCATCCATCAGGGCGTGCAGTTCCGCAGCGGTCACGACCCCGTCCTGTTCCTCAACGACCCGGCCGGCATGGACTCGCTCACCCGCCGCAACATGCTCGACAAAATCGCCCGGCTCAACCAGATGCACCTCGAAGACTTCGGCGACCCCGAAATCTCGACCCGCATCGGGCAATACGAAATGGCTTACCGCATGCAAACCTCGGTGCCCGAACTCACCGACCTGTCCGACGAACCCGAAAGCACCTTCCGCCTGTACGGCCCCGACGCCCTGGTGCCGGGCACCTACGCCGCCAATGCCCTCATGGCCCGCCGCCTCTGCGAACGCGGAGTGCGTTTCGTGCAACTCTACCACATGGGCTGGGATGCGCATTTCGACGTCAAAGGCATGACGACCCGCCTCTCCAAAGACGTCGACCAGGCCTCCGCAGCCCTGATTACCGACCTCAAACAACGCGGTCTGCTGGAAGACACCCTGGTGGTGTGGGGCGGCGAATTCGGACGCACCAATTACTCCCAGGGCCTCGACGCGGGCTTCGGACGCGACCACCACCCGCGCTGCTTCACCATCTGGATGGCCGGCGCAGGCGTAAAACCGGGCATCGTGTACGGTGAAACCGATGAATTCGGCTACAACATCACCCAAAACCCGGTCCACGTACACGACTTCCAGGCCACCCTGATGCACCTCTTCGGCATCGACCACGAAAAATTCACCTTCATGGCCCAGGGCCGCCGTTTCCGCCTGACGGACGTGGCAGGACAGGTCGTGAAAGACATAATTAATTGATTCGATTGATTCGATTGGTTCGATTGATTCGATTGATTCGATTGGCCTCCCCCAACCCCTCCGAAGGAGGGGAGCGGATGGGAAGTTGTTTTTGATTGGTTTTCAGTGTTTTATAATTGGTTCGGGTGGTTGGGTTTTGCCTTTCAAATTTTCTCCATTAAATCAGGATTTTTCTTTATAATAAATTTTCAAATCATTGAAAATCAATTAATAGCAACTTCCCATCCGCCCCCCTCCTTCGGAGGGGTTGGGGGAGGCCAATCGAATCAATCGAACCAATCGAACCAATCGGATCAATCGGATCAATCGAACCAATCGAATCAATCGAACCATTCGAATCAATCGAATCAATCCCATGACTCGTCGTCAATTTTGCCAAAAATCCCTCCTTCTAACCGGTGCGGCGGCAATGCCCGGGTGGTTTGAAATACTGCGCCGACGCAACCGGGCGAACGATCCTGTTGTCGGGCACGGCGATTTCCGGTACCGGGTCAGGCTGGACTGGGCGGCGCAAAACGACGCGGCGAAATTCCCGGTCAACGACTGCCACGAAATGGTGACAGACCGCCTGGGACGCATTTTCCTCAGCACCAACGACACCCGCAACAACATCCTGATTTTTAATAAAGACGGTAAAATTCTCGACGGCTGGGGCACAGAATTCCCCGGCGCCCACGGCCTGAGCCTGCACGACGAAGGCGGCGAGGAATTCCTTTACCTGACCGACTACGAACGCCACGAAGTAGTTAAAACCACCCTTGCCGGCAGGGTCGTTCAGCGATTTACCTACCCCGCCGATTCGGGCAAATACGCCTCGGCCGATGAATTCAAACCCACCGAAACAACCATTTTGCCCAACGGCGAACTCCTGGTCGCCGACGGCTACGGACTCGATTACATCATCCACTACGACCGCACAGGCAAGGTCAAAAACATCTTCGGCGGCAAAACGGAACTGAACAACGCCCACGGCATCGCGCTCGACATGCGCGACCCGGCCGGTCCGGCCCTGCTCGTCACTTCGCGCGCCGACAATGCCCTGAAACGCTACTCGACCGACGGCCGGCTCTTGCAAAGCATCGAGCTGCCCGGCGCCTACATCTGCCGCCCCGTCGTGCACGGCGAAAACGTGTTTTTTGCCGTGCTGATCTCCCGATTGCCCTGGGACAGCCAGTCGGGCTTCGTCATGATCCTCGACCGTGCCAATCGGGTCGTATCCTGCCCAGGTGGTAGCACGCCCCGCTACGACGCCCAGGGCGCCCCGGAGACTTTTCACCAAACCGTCAAAATATTCCGCCACCCGCACGACGTGCTGGCCGATGGCGATCAAAACCTCTACGTGTCACAATGGAACTCCGGAAAAGTTTATCCCGCGCGGCTCGAACGGGTCTGATCCTGCTGTGCGCCTTGGGCAGCGCCCTGGCCCAGCCGTTCCAGCTGGCTGAACCGGTGTTGCAAATCAGCTCGCCGTTTTTCACCGACAGCGCTGTGGTCCGGCTGCGACTCGACCTGGAAGGGGTGGAAATCCGATACACGCTCGACGGCAACGAACCAACCCGGCGCGCCCCCCTTTATACGGGACCGATTGCCGTCCGGGTAACCAGTTTGCTGGTGGCGAAGGCATTTCACCCCGATTTTTTAGCCAGCGCCCCCGTGACTCGCTTGCTCGTTAAAATCGAACCGGCCCTCCTGCCCGCAGGTGGCGAACTCGCCACATCGCCCAGCCCGAAATACCCCGGTCAGGGCAGCCGTTCGCTGTTTGACTTAAAAAAAGGCGGCGCGGATTATTCGGATGGAAATTGGCTGGGTTTTGAAGGAAAAAACCTGGAATACACCTTTTCCCTGCCCAGAAAACAACCTGCCGGAAGACTGACCGTCAGCACAATATCGGCGACCGGCGCCTGGATTTTTCCGCCGCGCCGCATCGAGGTGTGGGCCAAAAACAAACGTGGCGGCGCATTTAAAAAAGTCGCGGAGGAAAATTATCCGCCCTTGTCCGGCCCCATGGCCGAGCACGACAGACTGCTTGTGGTAACATTCCCCGAAACCCACCACGCCCTGGAATGGAAGGTTGTAGTGGAAAATTACGGATCTCTGCCCGACTGGCACCCCGGTAAAGGCGCGCCGGCCTGGTTATTCGTTGACGAAATCTTTTTGTCGCCATGAAAGACCGTTTTCGATTGCTTGCCTCGCCGGGCTTCCTGTTGGGGCTCACGCTGTTGTTGCTCAACGACTGGTGTTGGAAGCCCGTTTTCCACAACTGGATCACCGGCAAACTCTCCGATTTCGCGGGGCTGTTTATTTTCCCCTTGTTCTGGATGGCCTTTTTCCCCAGGCGGAAACAACGGATTGTGGCGCTGACAGCCGGCTTGTTTATTTTTTGGAAAATGCCGCTGAGCCAAGCGCCGCTCGATGCCTGGAACGCGCTGGGGATCTGGCCGCTTGCGCGCACGGTCGACCCGACCGACCTCTGGGCGCTGCTCATGGCGCCTTTGTCGATCGGATACGCTTCGAGCGCCGTCGCCTGGGCCGTCCCGCGCTGGGCGCCCCTGACACTGGCCGTTTTGGCGTTTGCCGCGACGAGTTATCTGGCCGTCGAGGAGTACAACAAGTCTTACGAATTCAACTGCTCCGAATCGACGCTTCGCCAGCGAATAGCGGCCGATTCAGTGTGGAAAGGCCATGAGCAGTACCTCACTGCGGCCAACCCCGACACGCTGAATCTGTTGCCCTGGCCGTCAACTGTCTATTTCAGGTATACCATCAAAGTGGATTCGATTGGCGAGGACCACACCCGGATTACGCTGCTTCATGCGACCAGCCGATCACGTCCGTCCAAATCATTGCGCCAAACAATGCTCGATTCCTTCGAAGTCAGGCTGTTGTCGCGAATTCAAGACCCCTGAAAACAATTTTTCCACCAATTACTCTTGCAATAATGCTCACCCTTCTTGGCCGCCTGCACCTGCTTCTGCTCCATCTTCCGATCGGTTTGCTGGCATTTGCCTTGTTTTTTGAATTAACGGGGCGTTACCGCCGCCGACCTGAAAACCGGAACGCCGCGCGGCTCCTCTTGGGTTGGGGCGCCCTCACGGCGGTTTTGTCGGCCTCCTGTGGCTGGCTGCTGGCGCAGGAGGGCGGATACGACGAAGACCTGCTTTGGCGGCACCAATGGCTCGGGTTCGCTACGGCCGGACTGGCGGTGGCCGCCTGGGTGTTGCGCCATCATAAAGTTTACCTGCCTGTGCTGGTCGGGTGTGTGGTTGCATTGATTGCCACGGGGCATTTCGGCGGTTCGTTGACGCATGGTGAACATTATCTTTTTGAAAAAAAGGAAGACCCTGCGGTCGCACCTGCCGTTGGGCCGGCGCGATTTTCGCCCCAATCCCTTGTTTACCAGGACATTATTCAGCCTATTCTAAAAGCCAAATGCCAGAGTTGCCACCGTCCGGGCAAAACCAAAGGCGGCCTCGACCTGAGCACGCCCGAAGGGCTGCAACGCGGCGGGGAAAACGGCGCCATCGTGCTCGCCGGGCAGCCGGACAAAAGTCCATTGTTGCAAAAAATCCTCCTGCCGCTCCACGACGACGACCACATGCCGCCCGCTGGCAAACCACAACCCACGCCCGACGAGATCGCGTTGCTGCGCTGGTGGGTGGCGCAAGGCGCCGATTTTCAGAAAACACTGGGCCAAATGTCGCCCGACTCGACGGTGGCGGCCATACTGTCCGGAGCAGGTGAAACACCGCAAAACCCCGTATTTTCCTTAAACGTACCCGCCGCCGGAGCTGCCGACCTGGAAAAGCTGCGCGCAGCCGGCGCTTCGGCGATGCCGCTGGGCGTCGATCAGCCCTGGCTGGCCGTGTCGTTTGCGGGCAACCGAAAACTCGACGCCCAATCGCTTTCCGCCCTGCGCCCCCTGGCCCGGCAGGTCGTCGACCTCGATCTGTCCAACACCAATCTGGACGCGGCGTTGTGGGAAAAACTGCCCGAAATGCCGCACCTGACCCGCCTGCACCTGGCCCGTACGCAGATCGGCGACGCATCGCTGAAAAAACTCTCCACTGCTGCCTACCTCGAATTCCTCAACCTGACCGGCGCGCCGGTGAGCGACAATGGACTGGCGGCGCTTACCGGCCTGAAACACCTGCGCGCCCTCTATTGCTGGCAAACCGCCGTCACGCCCGCCGGGCTGCAACAACTCGGCGCGCAATTGCCCGCCCTGAAAATCGACAACGGAGCGCCCCCCGACACCAATGCAACGCCACTGCCCCTGCGGCCGCCCAAAATCCTGTTTGCCCGCAATATTTTTGAAGACACCGTGCAGGTGGCGCTCGATTTCCCCAAACTGGTTGGCGTGTATTACACCCTCGATGAAGCGTCTCCCACCACACAGTCGTTCGCCTATGACGGCAAAGCCCTGATTTTCAACCAAACCACCAAGATTCGCGCCATTGCCGCCAAACCCGGCTGGGCCAACAGCCCGATCGTGGAAGCCTCGTTTGTAAAACGCAAATACAAGATCGCTTCGGCCACGCTGGCCGCCCCGCCCAGTCCGAAATACCCCGGCGACGGCGCCAGATCGCTGTACGACGGCCGTATTTCCGACAACCATTTCGACAAGGCGTACCTGGGCTACGAAGGCGAACACCTGACGGCAACGCTCGACCTGGGCGAAACGCGGGAAGTTGGCAGGGTGAGCGTACACTGCCTCGAAAACAACAATTCCTGGATCTTCGCGCCGCGTGGTTTGCACGTCTGGACCTCCGCCGACGGTAAAACCTGGACCAAACAACTGGACCGGCAGTTTCCGGTGAACAGTTCCATGCAGGACACGAAGGCGCATTTGTTCAGCGAGCTTTTTGTTCAGCCCACGGCGTGCCGTTTTTTGAAGGTACAGGTAGAGAGTTTGTTAAAAAACCCGCCCTGGCACCCCGGCAAGGGGCAAAAATGCTGGGTATTCGTGGATGAAATTTTGGTGGAATAAAGGGGTTACCCGAAAGCAAGTTCCAAGTCTCAACCGCGTTTCATAGATAATTTGCGCTGCCGCCCTAATTTTGGCGCGGCATTCAAACAAGCTGCAACACATGTCCAAAATCGAAGAATTTACCTCCGAAATACAAGCCGGCTACACCTTTTCCGGCAATTCCATCGTACTCGGCGGCGCCATGCTCGACGGCCAGGCCATTCAGGGCCTCCAGATCAAGGTTCCGCTGCGCACCATGAACCGCCACGGCCTCATCGCCGGGGCTACCGGTACCGGCAAAACCAAAAGTCTGCAAGTCATCGCCGAGCAACTCGCCGCCAACGGCGTTCCTTCTTTGCTGATGGACATCAAGGGCGACCTTTCCGGCGTCGCCATGCCCGGTACCGACAACCCCAAAATCACCGATCGCGCGGCTAAAATCGGCATCAGCTGGCATCCTACGGGCACCTCGGTGGAATTCCTCACCCTTTCCGGCGAAAAAGGTGCCCGCCTGCGCGCTACCGTGAGCGAGTTCGGTCCCGTCTTGTTCAGCCGAATCCTCGGCCTCAACGACACTCAGGGTGGCGTGGTTGCCGTGGTGTTCAAATACTGCGACGACAACAACCTGCCCCTGCTCGACCTCAAAGACTTCAAAAAGGTATTGCAATACCTTGGAAATGAAGGCAAAGAGGCCATCGAGGCCGAATTCGGGCAATTCAGCAGCGCAACCGCCGGCACCATCCTGCGCAAAGTGGTGGAACTCGAACAACAAGGCGCCGAAACCTTCTTCGGCGAAATATCCTTCGACGTGCAGGACCTCGCCCGTATCGACGAAAACGGCCGCGGCATGATCAGTATCGTGCGCCTGACCGACATTCAGGACCGCCCCAAACTGTTCAGCACCTTCATGTTGCAAATGCTGGCCGAGATTTACGCGGCATTCCCCGAAGAAGGCGACGTGGAGCAGCCCAAACTTTGCATCTTCATCGACGAAGCCCACCTCGTTTTCCAGGAAGCCTCGGCAGCCCTGATGCAACAACTCGAAGCCATCATTAAACTGATCCGCTCCAAAGGCATCGGCATCTATTTCATTACCCAAAACCCGGCCGACGTGCCCGAAAGCATCCTGGCCCAGCTGGGTTTGAAATTACAACACTCGCTGCGCGCATTTACGGCCAAAGACCGCAAAGCCATCAAAATGGCAGCAGAAAACTACCCCATTACCAAATGGTACCAGACAGAAGACCTGCTCACCAGCCTCGGTATCGGCGAAGCCATTGTGAGTGTTTTGAATGAAAAAGGCATCCCCACCCCGCTGGCTCACACGCTCATGCGCGCGCCCGAAAGCCGCATGGACGTGCTCACACCGGTTGAGATCGACAACATCATCAACCGTTCGGAACTGGTGCGCAAATACAACCAGGTGGTCGACCGCGAAAGCGCCTACGAAATCCTGATGGAAAAAATTCAGGAAGTCGCGCAGGCGCAGCCCGAACAGGCCCCGCAGCAACAGCGTACTTCGGGCAAACCCGAAAAATCGGTGATTGAAGAAGTGCTCGAAAATCCGGCCGCCCGGCAATTCGGCCGCACGCTGGCCACCGGTCTCGCCCGCGGTTTGCTCGGCGTTTTGGGCCTTGGCGGACGCAGCACCAGCCGTCGCAAGAAAAGCGGCTGGTTCTGAGAGCCTGTTTTAAAAAACTTTGCCTGACCTTAAACAGATCGCGCCTGTGCTACATCAAATCAATTTCAAAGGGTTTCCTGTAACATGGGCGCGAGTCGTTTTTGTCGCCTTCTGGCTCCTGGGCAGCGAGGCGCTTGCGGCGCTTCCGATCTACAAGATCACCGATTTCGGCGCCGCCGGCGATGGCCAAACCCTCAATACCGCCGCCATACAGGCAGCCATCGACCGCGCGCACGCCGACGGGCGCGGTGTCGTGCTGATCCCCGCGGGCGTCTTCCTGAGCGGCAGTCTTTGGCTCAAATCGGGGGTCGAATTGCGGCTCGAAGCCGGGGCAACCTTGCTCGGCAGTCCGCGCCGCGCCGACTACGCCAAAATCACCTGGCATGCCCTTTTGCTCGCCAAAGAACAGGACAACATCACCCTCAGCGGCCAGGGCGTCATCGACGGCAACGGCGCCGCCCTGGCCGCCGACGTCGTGCAACTGGTAAAATCCGGCGCCTTGATCGACCCCTACTGGGCGCACAACCGCCCGCACGAACGCGAGCGCCCGCAACTCATCGAATTCATGCGCTGCCGGAAAGTCAGGGTGGAAGGACTGACCCTGCGCAACTCGGCCTGCTGGGTGCAGAGCTACGACCGCTGCGACGGTCTGCTCATTCGCCGCATCCGGGTGGAGAGCATGGCGTACTGGAACAACGACGGCATCGACCTGATCGACTCCCGCAACGTGCTGGTGCGCGATTGTTTTATCAATTCGGCCGACGACGGTATTTGCCTCAAATCTTCCTGGCCGCCGGCATTTTGCGACAATATCCGAATCGAACGCTGCACCATCCGGTCCAGCGCCAGCGCACTGAAAATCGGTACAGCGTCCAAAAGCGGCTTCCGCAACGTGCGCGTGCGCGACCTCTACGTGTACGACACCTACCGGTCGGCCATTGCCCTGGAAATCGTCGACGGCGGTTTTATCGAAAACGTCGACATAGCCCGGGTTCGCGCCGTCAACACCGGCAACGCGCTTTTTATCCGCCTGGGCCACCGCAACCAAAAGGGCAAACCCGGCGCCATCCGGGGCATCCGCATCCGCGATCTCGACGTACAGGTGCCCGCCGGGCGGCCCGACGCAGGTTATGCCTTCGAAGGCCCGCCGGTAGAAGAACCGCACAACCTGTTCCCGGCTTCGATCACGGGGCTGCCCGGACATCCGGTGCGCGACGTCCGGCTCGAAAATATCCGCATCCGGTTTGCCGGCGGCGGCCGGCCGGAAACCGCCTGCATGCCCCTGGATTCGCTCGACCGCGTCCCCGAACGGCCGGCCGACTACCCGGAGTTTTCCATGTTCGGCGAACTGCCCGCCTGGGGACTGTACGTCCGCCATGCCGACGGCCTCTCGCTGAAAAACGTACGGCTTATCTGCGAAGCGCCCGACTTCCGGCCGGCCATCGTCGGCGACGATGCCGGAAGCATTCGACTGGAAAAACTGCGCATCCAACAACCTCATTCCGCGCCA
Source organism: Saprospiraceae bacterium (assembly GCA_016787345.1). GTDB lineage: Bacteria > Bacteroidota > Bacteroidia > Chitinophagales > Saprospiraceae > M3007. Next base: position 11,009 of record JAEUUU010000062.1, read on the forward strand.
TTGCTGGCCCTGCGAAAAGCCAGACTTGCCTTGCTGAAAAACACCGGGATTCTGCCCGACCGTATCCGGTATTTAAGGTAGAAGGCCTGATCGCTACCAATAACAGCGTCTTCCACTTACTTTTGCTCCCGTCATGGCAAAATCGATCCACCAGCGCATTGTATTCGGCTTAAAAGTGCGGCAGCACCGGCAAGACCGCGGCTGGAATTTTGAAGAATTGGCCAAACGGACCCAAATGTCCGTCTCCTACCTCAACGAGATCGAAAAAGGGAAAAAATACCCCCTGGCCGACAACCTGAACCGCCTGGCCGAAGCCCTGGAAGTATCGCCGGAGTACCTGGCCTCGGCAGAATTACCCAAACCGCTGGCGCCGCTGGGCGACTTGTTGCAAAGCAATTTTCTCAACGAACTCCCGCTCGACCTCTTCGGCATCGAACTGCAACAGGTGGTGGAAATCATCGCCCGCGCGCCCGACCGCGTCAACGCCTTTATTTCTGCCCTGCTCGAAATCGCCCGCAACTATTCGCTGCGCGACGAAAACTTCTATTTCGCAGCCCTGCGCGCCTATCAGGAGTTGCACATGAACTATTTTGAAGACATCGAGCAGGCGGCCGAAACCTTCGTTCAGGAGCACCGGCTGCCAGTCAACGGCGGCGTACCGGCCGAGCAACTGGCCAAAATTCTGAAAAAACGATTCGGCTATAAATTCGACGACGAGGGCCTCGACAAATACCCCGAACTGGCGAGCCTGCGCTCGGTGTTTGTTCCCCATAAAAAACGCCTGCTACTCAACCCCAGGCTCAGCGAGCGGCAACGCGCGTTTCAGTTGGGCAAGGAACTGGGTTTCAACGTCCTCGAACTCGACGACCGCCCCCTGGCCTCCAACCTCATGCGGGTGCGTTCTTTTGAAGAAGTGCTGAACAATTACCGCGCGGCTTATTTCTCCGTCGCCATCCTGATCAACCGCCAGGCATTTGTCAAAGACCTGCGCACTTTTTTCGAACAAACGCGCTGGAACGGCCCCCTGCTGCTCGAAATGCTGGCCAAGTACCAGGCCAGTCCCGAAGTATTGTTCCAACGCTTCAACGTCCTGTCGAAGGAATTTAACCTGCACAAGGTCTTTTTCCAGCGTTTTATCCACGATCTCGACCGCGACGGGTTCGATATGGACAAGGAACTTCACCTCAACCGCCGCCACCAGCCGCACGCCTCCGGGCTCAACGAGCATTATTGCCGGCGCTGGCTATCGCTCACCCTGCTCGACGATCTGCGCGCGCGCCAGCAGGAAGCCGGCCGCCCCGACACGGACTGGATTGCCGGGGTACAACGCGCCCAGTTTATCGATTCCGGGGAGGAGTACCTGTGTTTTGCCGTCGCCAAACCCGGTTATCCCACGCCCAACCGCAACGTCAGCGTTACGCTGGGCATCCTGCTCGATCAGGATGCGCGGCGCACGATCCGGTTCTGGAACGATGCGGCCATCCCGCGCCAGCGCGTCAACGTCACCTGCGAGCGCTGTGCCCTGGCCGATTGCGCCGAGCGCGCGGCGCCGCCGTCGGTGGTGCGCAAACGCGAAACCCGGCGGCGCATAGAGGAAGTATTGCACAAGCTCACCGGCAAATAACCATTACCCGACCATGATCATTGTTCAGGATAAGATAGTCAGCGACGACCTTGTAAACGAGCATTTTATCTGCAATCTCGAAGCCTGCAAGGGCGCCTGCTGCTGGGAGGGCGATTCCGGCGCGCCCCTGGAAGAAGCCGAACTGCCGGTTTTGAAGGAGATATACGAAGCAGTCAAGCCTTTTTTAAGTCCGGCCGGCATTCGGGAGATCGAAAAGCAGGGCACGGCCGTTTGGTACGAAATATCCCGCGAATGGGGCACTCCGCTGATCGACAACGGCCCTTGCGCCTATATGACCATCAATGCGAAGGGCATTGCGCAATGCGGGATCGAGGCCGCCTGGAAAGCCGGGGCGATTGATTTTAGAAAACCGATTTCCTGTCATCTTTACCCGATCCGGGTACTCAAAAACGCCGCTGCCGGGTACGAAGCCCTGAACTACGACCGCTGGGATATTTGCTCTGCCGCCTGCGAGCTGGGCAAAAAGGAGCAGGTGCCGGTGTATCAGTTTCTGAAAGAAGCCATCGTCAGGAAATACGGCGCCGATTTTTATGAGGAACTCGATGGCGCGGCGAAATTTATGAAAGAGGAGGGGTTGACGGATTAAGGAATTGGGGGCTATACATTTTTAGAAGTAATTCTTCAATGGTTGATGTGTTCATAAAGACAGCAACCGCCCCCTCAAAACTGTGAGAGATTTGAGGGGAGCGGAGCAAAGAGATTCTCATTATTTTACCTATCTGTACCTTATATTTACATATTTTAAAGCAAGCGTATCAATTTCTGGTCTGTATAAAGTAGTTTGATCAATATAATCAGCCGGTTGTATAAAATTAATCCGGTATATTTTTTCAATTGGCGAATGGTAAGACTCTGTGGGTGGAAACGTCCTTTTATGACTATATTGATATATGTAGGCCGAGACAACAAGTCTATCTCCTTCCGAATTTCTTAGCACTTCAAAAAATAGTGATTCTTGACTCGTATCTGTTTTATAATAAGCTGTAAATGTTGTATAATGACTATTATTGCCTCCTCCTCGAATACAGCTTACTGTAGTGTCGGATAATTGGGACTTCCGTTTGTAATAAATTCTTGCAGAAAAATCGTCCAGTAGAATTATACTATCAAATGGCACTTGAAATCGATCAGGCGCCAACCAGGCAGCAACTGAGTCCGGAAATGATGCAAAGGTTGGCGCCTGTACAGTATCTCTAATGAACTTATTCTCATCTTCACGTAAATAATGATAAAATATCGGGAATGTATCAATAATTTCATGCAATGAAAATCTTACAGGATATTCAAGATCCAGACGATCTTTAGAACATGAGTGCCATAGAATGGCCGGTACAAAAAGGAGCCCAATGAGTATTAGATTTTTCATGCAAATAAGATTTAATGTAACTGGTTAGCCTGATTTTCTTTGTTATCAGGTTGTTGAAAAAGTTTATTTTTGTACTTTCATGTGTCCTGTCCCCCAAAGAGCAGTACCAAAAATAAGTAGAGAAAGTACGTTATCGTAACTTTCACACTTTAAACGAAGTACCCATGCGAAAAAGCAGATTTAACGACAGCCAACGGCAGGCCATCCTGGACACCTACCTGCAAGGCAAAAAAACAGTGGAGGCGCTTTGCGTCGAACACCAGATCAGCCCGGCGACGTTTTACAAATGGAAAAACGATTCGGAGGTGCAAAAAAACGATGACAAACGCCGTTTGAAAGAGTTGGAGTCGTCACTCCTGCTCAACCCCGGCTGCCGGTGCCGCTGGCCCGTGTTGCCTGCAAGCAAGAGTCGATCAACGGCTTTTACAAAATCATCCGTCCAAATGAATATTTCAAGCAACTTCTGTTCGTTAACTTTGGTGTCCATAGGCTAAATCTTGAGAAAATTTGTGTGTGGTAACTCAAATCTCTCATTTTTTGGCCTATTTTTATTGGTAACCCCAGGCAACCTATCCAAAACTCACGTTATTTAACATTTCACCTCACCCCACTTTTCCCCATTTTCCCAAAACCGATCCGCAAACTGATTTTGTCGCGTACGATCCGGTTGGCCGCGCGGTCGTAAGGCGAGCCGGTATCGGAATGGAGGTCGTTCATGCCGTGCGAATAAATCACTTCCGGCGCCAGCCGCCATTTTCCCCAGCGAAACTCCGCGCCCAGCCCCAGATCGACGCCAAATCGCTCGCGCAGCAACGCGATACCGCCATCGGGATGGGGAGAAGCAACGTTGAGGCCCATCCGGCCGCCAAACAGGATACTGCTGCGCAGGGGCAATCGCCCGACAGGGTTGCTCAACACCAGGTGTACGGGCAATTCGATATCGGCAAAATTGTAGCGCAAGGCGCCCGTCGGGCGGTTGTCGGCCCAAAGCACGGCCTGGTGGCGGTTGTAGGAAAAAGCCAGTTCAGGCTGCACAAACAACTGGGGCAAAAGCGGGAAACGCGCGGCAAAACCCAGTGTAAACCCAATGGCATCGTGCTGAAAATCAATATAAGGGTCTCCTTCCTTCCAAATACCGGCGCCGGCGCCCAGCAAATGCGATTCCACACCGGCAAAAAACGAAAAACTGCGCCCCTGCTCTCCGGAAGACGTCTGCGCCCCAAGTCCGGAAAACACGCACAGGCTTATCAACAAAAGAAGATTTTTCATGGATGGGATTCGCGTGGGAAGTTGTTTCTTCGCTTTTATGCCCGCCCACACTATGCTGCCTTTGACGCTGATCCGCACTGCCGGGTTGCCCCTGCGCGCCCTCTCGCCGCTCGCAGACGACTTTTCCGGCCTATTGTCCAGGCTCGATGCCGCTGCGCAAGGGTTGTTGGCTGCCGGTGCGGAGGTGCAACAGGCCTTCGACGAAACCCTGGGGCTTTTGCCCGAAGGCAAACTGCGCACGACGGTGTACAATGCCCGGCGCCTTTTTTTTCAAAAACAAAAACTAGCCAAACCCCTGCCGGACGGCCTGCCCCCAACGCTTTACACCACCGCCGAACAATGGCTCGCCGCACAACAAGCCCTAAACGAGGCCCGGGCCATCTTTCGCGAACAGTACGATCGGGCGCTGCAAACATCCCTGGCTGAATTGTCGCAACAGGCCCGCTCGGAGCCACTTCAACGCTCCCTGCTGATGTCGAGCCACGAATTGTTGTCGGCCCTGCCCGGCCTGACGGCCCAGCCAGCCGGCTTTTTCAACAAAAAACAACGGCAACTGGCATTCACCCTGCTGCAATATCTGACGCGGGCGGCGGTCAAAACCTCGCCATTCAGCCGGTTAACTACCCTGTCGCGCCTGAGCGGCGGCGATACTGCTCCCGACGACGACGCCCCGCCGGGCTGGTCGAACCTGAAAGCCCTGGCGACGCCTAACGTGGCTCTGCTGCCGCTGCTGTACGAGGTTTTGCTGAAGGCGCCCTCGTTCTACCGCGCCTTGTCGCTGCGTTGCAATCCGGCCTTGCATACCGACGAACACGGGCGGTACAAATGGCTGTATTTCGACGGCGAACAGGAGAGTTTTCAGCAAATGCCGGCTACGCCGCTGCTGCGGGCAGTCGTGGAATATTGGGCGCAGGGACAAGGGCTGCGGTCGTTCCGGGAAGCCCTGTCTTTTCTCGAATCCATCCTCGACGCCGCGCCGGAAGCCCGGGAGAAATTTCTGATCGACCTGACCGACCTCGGTTTTCTGGAATGGCAATGGCCCGAACGGGGGCTTACGGCGTCGTGGTGCAGCGGTTTGTACCAGTTTCTGGGCTTTTTGCCTCATGCCGAACCGCTCGTGGTGGAAGCGGCGGCCTTGCTGCAGTGGTTGCGCACGGCGGCGCGGGTGTTGCCCCACCAGCCTGTCGACGAGGCCCGGCAAACGCAACACGATACGGCCGAACAGCTGCGGCTTTTCTTTGACCGGTATCATACGCCTTTGCCCGCTATTCCACCGGAGCATTTGTTTTATGAAGACGTGGAAGATGCTGTCCAGGTGGACATCCCGACCGAGGCGGTTCAGGGCCTGATCGATGATCTGGCCAACTGCTGGCGACAAAAAAAACGGCACCTTCAAAGCGACCGTAAAGCGGCGATGTGGGCTTTTGCTCAGGAAAGCGCGAACGGGCCGGTCGACTTTTGCGACTTTACCGAAGCGTTTTTGCGCTCGGAAGGGTATCCCGGCGCGGCGCTTAATGCCCCGCGTTTTGAAGGCAAAATCGGGGCGTTGTTGCAGATTTTTTCAGAAAACGGCCAATGGCGAGCCGTTGTGAACGGTCTGTTTCCCGGCGGCGGAAAACTGGCGGCCCGCTGGCTGCACCTTTTCCCCACCGATGTAAAAAATCAATTGGCCGCCTGGTGGCCGGCCGATACCCTGGCCTTCCCCTGGCAGGGCTGGAACAACGCCAATTTTCAGCCTGATCTGTCGTCCGGAGCGCTGCTCGTACCGGGCGGACGCAGCAACGGAACGCACCACATCCCGCTACATCAACTGGCGGTAGCAGCGGATGAATCGGATATTTATTTGTTGGATAAAAATACGGGCCAAAGGGTGCGGTTCAGCGATCTCGGTCTCGAAGCGCCCGATGCGCGCCCGCCGGTGATGCAGTTGTTGTGGCACCTGGGCATGCCAAGGGTGTCACGGGATTTGCTGTTGCCCGAAGAAGGCCATTGGCAGCAGATCGACACGGCGCTCCGGCGCCGGCCCAGGATCGTTTTCGGCGCGCTGGTACTGGCGCGGGCGTGCTGGGAGATTCGGCTCGACGCCATTCCTGCCGATCCGGCGGAGGGGTTCCTTTACCTCCGGAAAACGATGGCGGATTATGGCGTCCCGCGCCTGTTTTTTGCCCGTTTCCCGAACGAAAAGCCGCGGTATTTTGATCAGGACAGCCCTTTGCTGATGCAATTATTGGTCAGAAAAATAGCGCAACACGGGCCGCTGCTTTATGTGGAAGAAATGCTGCCCCTGCCGGAACAAGCGGTTGCCGGCGCTGGTGAAGATCGACGCGCCTCTGAATTTGTGGTAGAATTTGAAGTGTAAAGCGCTTTTCGGTTGTGTCGCTGCGTGGGATTTTTTGTTGCACGCAGAGACGCTGAGGCGCTGAGGGATGGGTGTCACGCAAAGTCGCAAAGCGCGCAAAGTCTTACCCTCTCTGCCTGAAATAATAGTTGCACGCAGAGGCGCAGAGACGCTGAGTTATTGCCAATCGGTTTTGATTGTTTCTTTGCGCGCTTTGCTCCTTTGCGCGCTTCGCGTGAAACACTCATCCCTCCGCGTCTCTGCGTGCAACAAAAAATCCAGCGTGAAACACCCATCCCTCCGCGTGTACCCAAAATAATTATTGCCGGACGATCTCCTGCACCAGCACCTGTCCGCCGGCTTCGAATTGCAGCCAGTTGAGGCCCGGGGAGAAGCGGTCGGCCGGAATCTCCCAGCTTTGTTCGCCAGCCGTCAGTTGGCGTCTTTCCTGCCAGACCAGTCGGCCGGCGGCATCGAATCCGCGCAATTGAAGTAGGGCCGAGGTTTTCATATCCGCCTGAATACGAAGCATCTGGCCGGCAGCCACCGGGTTGGGCGTTGCCTGGATCGCGCTGCCGTCGGCGAGGGTTTGCACGTTGCTGGTCGCGGGTCCGCTGCGGAATTCACCGGTCATGGCTGTTGCGCACCCGACATGCGCGTTGAAGGGGCGCACGCGCCAGTAGTAGTCTTTGTTGGGCAAAATGGGGTTGGAAATCAACAATTCGGACTCAGTGGCGATAAATTCAAGGGAAGCGGGCGTCGTAAATGAGGGGACGATATCCAGTTCTACCAGATAATGCGTTGCACCGGCCACATCGAGCCAGTCGAGCTGAATATTGGTGTTGGAGGGGAAGAAAAAATCCTGGGGCGGCGAGATCAGCAGGTTCGGCGGCGTGAAAATTTCGGTGGCAGCCGGGGTAAAGCCGAGGTCGAGACTGGCCTGTGCCGGCGAAGCCAGATCGGCGTTCATGGTTGCAAACTGGCCGGGAGTAAACTGGTAAGCGGCACAATCGAAGTAATAACTCATCATGTTGTTTTCCATCGGATCGACGGGCGTGCCGTTCGGATCGAGCGCGCCGCCGGCGTAGGGCGCACAATTGAGTTCGACAAACAGGTAATCGGGCGGCGTATCGCAGATCAGGTCGCCGGCCTCGGTGCAGTTGGAGCCGTCCATCAGTTCGACCGGATAGCCGAAGATCGTCGCGGGCGCTTGCGGCCAGCCGGGATAATTTGCGTCGAACGTTGCGTCCCAGCCATGAAAGGTGTGCAGCAGGCTGAAATAATGCCCGATTTCGTGCGGCATGAAGTAGTCGGGGGTCTGCAGCACGCCTTTTGTGGCAACAATCCAGTTGTTCGCAGGTGTATAATAGGTGCCTACAAGACCGAAAGGCGAGCTCCAGTTATCAACCTCTTTCAACAGGTAAATATTGATCGCGGCGGGGTCGCGCTGGGCATCCATTATGAATTCGGCGCCGTTGCTCAGCGGGTCTTCATTGACCAAATCGTTGCTGATACTCGTACCGACCAGATCGGCGCCATGCAGGTAAAACTGAATGTCGCCGGGCAGGTACGCTTCATTGAGCGCGCACAACTGATTGAGGATGAGCCGCATTTTAGAGCGTCCGGCGCCCGATTGGTCGGCCACAAGGTGAAAACGCAAGGGCACGTAACTCAGAGCGCGCTGCGTGGCGCCGGCGCCTTGCGACACATTGTGTTGCAGCCTGTTTTTGACCGACGGGAGCTCTTCCGGCGCGATGCACCCGGAGGGCGACTGAGCAGTAAGGAAAAGAGGGAAAAGAATAAGGAAAGCCGTGTAGAACAGATTTTTCATACCGCGAAAGTTTGGTGAACAGATGATCGAATATACGCGGCAGGACAGGTATTTTGTCGTTCAGGGTTGGGTCTTTTAAAAAAAAGAGCCCCCTTCGTCGCCAATTTGTCTTCAAAATGCAAATCAGCGGCAAAGAGGGCTCAATAAAACGCTGCCAATGGCGGCTGTAGCGCCGGCTTCAACGATCGATGGCGTCGAGCAGGCGGTTCAGTTCGGTATCGTTGTTGAACTTGAGCGTGATCTGGCCTTTGCCCTTGGTATCGCGTTTGAGGGTTGCTTTCGCCCCAAAAAACGCGCTGAACTGGTCCTGAATCTGGCGCAGCGGCTCGGGCAGGCGGGTGTCGGCCTTGGCTTTTTTGACGCCCTTGCTCTCGTGGTATTTTTTCACGAGTTCTTCCACGGCGCGTACCGAAAGGCCGTCGCGGCGAATCTGCGCCAGGGCGGACAGCTGAAACGCGCGGTCGTCGTCGACACCGGCCAGGGCTTTGGCGTGGCCCAGGGAGATTTCGCGTTGCTGGAGGGCCTCTTTCACGTCGACCGGCAGGTGCAGCACACGGAGGTAGTTGGTGATGGTGCTGCGCTCTTTGCCCACGCGTTCGGAAAGGTTCTCGTGGGTGAGTTCGAACTCTTCGATCAGGCGCTGGTAAGACGTAGCGACCTCGATCGGATTGAGATCTTCGCGCTGGATGTTTTCGATGAGCGCCATTTCCAGCATTTCCTGGTCGTTGGCCAGGCGCACGTAGGCCGGCACTTCGGTCAGGCCGGCGATTTTGGAGGCCCGAAAGCGGCGTTCGCCGGAAATAATCTGATAGGTATCGGGGCCTAATCGGCGCACGGTAAGCGGCTGGATAATGCCGTGTACTTTGATACTGTCGGCCAGTTCACGCAGCGCGACGTCGTCAAACTTTTTGCGCGGCTGATCGAGGCTGGCCTGAATTTGATCGAGCGGCAGCATGGCGACGGCGGTGGCGAGTTCGCGCACGACTTCCTGCGGGTTGTCGTGTACGGCTTGTTCGAGCTGAACCGGGTTGGCGAGCAAGGCGCGAATGCCTTTGCCGAAATCGTTCTTATTTAATTTTTTCGTTGCGGTTGTCATTAGCACATTCAATTCTGGTTGCGACGCAAAAACTCGTCGGCAAGGTTAAAGAAATTAGTAGCGCCTTTGCTGCTCACGTCGTACAGCGCGACCGGGATGTGTTGCATGGGCGCCTCTGCCACGCGGGAGTTGCGATGGATGATGGTTTCAAATACGTAATCGTTCGAGCTGTTGCGCACCTCCTCCACGATGGCATTGGCCAGGCGCAGGCGGCTGTCGTACATCGAAATAATCAGGCCTTCCACCTGCAATTTGGGGTTGTAGCCCTGTTTGACCAGCGAGATTGTATTTTTCAATTTGGCCAAACCTTCGAAAGAAAACATCTCGCACTGCACCGGAATAAGCACCGTATCGGCGGCGACCAGGGCATTGACTGTGATGAGGCCGAGCGAAGGCAGGCAATCGATGAAGATGAAATCGTATTCCTCACGCAGCGAACTGACCATTTCGCGAAGGATGTACTCACGTTTGGGCTTGTTGACCAGCTCCACCTCGGCGCCTACCAGGTTGATACTGGCCGGCAACAGGCTGAGATTGGGGGTTTCGGTCGGCATAATAGCCTCGCGCGGGTCGAGTCCGCTGACCAGGCAGTCGTACAGACTGGTCGTTTCGTCGCTGGTAATCACACCGACTCCCGAGGAGGCGTTCGACTGCGGATCGGCGTCGATCAGCAGCACTTTTTTTTCCAGGATCGCCAGCGAAGCAGCGAGATTGATGGCGGTGGTCGTTTTACCGACGCCGCCTTTCTGATTGGCGATAGTGACGATCTTGCCCATTTTGTCGAATGATGTATGCATGAGGTAGTGGTTTTACCGTATTGACAATCAATTTTTTAATTAAATTTCGAGGCTTCCGCCGATGTTCATCAGCACCAGTTCCTTGCCTTTTTCGGCAAAGGCTGCCTGGGCGGCTGTGTGGTCGATTTTGATAAAGCCGAAAGAGTCGTAATGGCAACCGACGATGCGCTGGCAATGCAGGTATTCGCTGGCGACGACGGCATCGTGGTAGTCCATCGTAAAATTGGAGCCGATGGGCAGCACAGCGAGGTCGAGCGCCGGGCAGGTCATCGGAATGAGTTGCATATCGAGGGTGAGGGCGGTGTCGCCGGCAAAATAAACGCAGCCTTCTTCGGTATCGAATACGAAACCGACCGGTTCGCCAGCGTAGCTGCCGTCGGGGAAGCTGCTGCTGTGTACGGCATTGACCATTTTAACGCGGCCGAAGTCGAAATTCCACCAACCGCCCTTGTTCATGGGGTGGGTGCGCAGCCCTTTGGCGTTGTAGTAGGCGTGTATCTCCCAAATGCCCACGATCAGGGCCTCGGGGTTGTTTTGGGCCACCGTTTCGAGGTCGCCGACGTGGTCGCTGTGGCCATGGGTGGGGAAAATATAGTCGCAGCGCAAGCTGTTCACGTCGATGCCGGTTGCGAGCGGGTTGCCGCTCACGAAAGGATCGAGGAGGATACGGCGGCCGCCGGTTTCGAGCAGGAAGCAGGAGTGTCCGTAATAAGTGAGGCGCATGGCGGAAAATATGGTTTGGTCGGCAGCGGCAGGCTGATGGTTGTGCCGCCTCGACTGTCCCTGCAAAGATACCCGTGGAACAATCGAAAAGCCGTGGAACATTGGCGGAAGTTATCCGCTTCTTTTCCACAGGTTGCTAACAGGTTTTGGGGGTTTGCCAACACTTTTTAAGTGCATGTGAATAGCGCCGGATGGTGAGCACTGTTGGCAAATTCGTTGGAAATTTGCCCGCTATGAAATGGTACCTGCCTGCGTTTTTGCTTTTACTGAATTGGGCCTGTGGAAAACCTCCCTCCGCCAAAGACCCCCGCACCGCTTTCCGTTACAACCAGCACAACCCGGTCACTTCGCTCGACCCAGCTTTTGCCCGCACCCAAAACAACATCTGGATCGTGGAAAGCCTGTTCAACGGCCTGGTGCAACTCGACGACAGTCTGCAGGTGCAACCCGCCCTGGCCCGGCGCTGGAACATCTCGCCCGACGGCCTCACTTACCGTTTCTGGCTGCGCGACGACGTGTATTTCCACGACGATCCCTGCTTCCCCGACGGCCGGGGACGGCGCATGACGGCCGCCGACGTGGCGTTCAGTTTTCAACGCCTGCTCGATCCCGACTGGCCCAAACCGGGCTCCTGGATATTTGCCGGCCGCGTAGCCCCCGATTCCGCTTTCGTCGCAGAAAACGATACGGTTTTTGTCCTGCGCCTGTCCGAACCTTTTCAACCGATGCTGCAAATCCTGACCATGCAATACGCCTCGGTGGTGCCGCATGAAGCCCTGGATGCCTATGGCCGCGATTTCCGCCGGCATCCGGTGGGCACCGGGCCTTTCCGCCTGAAAATATGGGCCGAAAACCAGGCGCTCGTCGTGGTCAAAAATCCGCACTATTTTGAAAAAGACGCCGACGGCGCTCCCCTGCCCTATCTCGACGCCGTGAAAACAACGTTTATAGGCGACCGCAAAACGGCGTTCCTGGAATTTAAAAAAGGTAAATTAGACTACCTGTTCGGGCTGGAAAGTTCCTACGTCAACGAACTCCTCAGCCCCGAGGGCGCCCTGCAACCGGCGCTGGCTTCTGATTTTTATTTTATCAAAAACCCCTATCTCAACTCCGAATACCTGGGCGTTCGCTTCGACTCTTCCCTCCAAAACCCGCTGCAAAACAAAAAGATACGCCAGGCTCTCAATTTCGGATTCGACCGCGCCCTCATGCTGCGCACCCTGCGCAACGGCGTGGGCCAGCCGGCAAGCTCGGGCTTTACCCCGCGCGGCTTGCCTTCTTTCGACGAAAACACCGTGCCGGGCTACCGCTACGACCCCGCACTGGCGGCCCGCCTGCTGGCCGAAGCGGGATTTCCCGAGGGCCGGGGTTTGCCACCGCTGACGCTGGTGTGCAGCCCCGACTATCTCGACCTCTGCACCTTCATCGTGCGTCAATGGGAAGATCTGGGCATTCGCGCCCGCGTGGAAGCCACCGAAACCGCCACCCTGCGCGAACGAATGCGCAACGGTCAGGCGCCGTTTTTCCGGGGCTCCTGGATCGCCGACTACCCCGATGCGGAGAGCTTTTTGACCTGTTTTTATTCAAAAAACGCGGCCCCGCCCAATTACACGGGGTTCAAAAACGCCGAATTCGACCGGCTGTACGAAGCGGCGTTGAAAGAAACCGATACGGAACGGCGATTCGGCTTGTACCGCGACATGGAACGTATCCTCGTGGAAGAAGCCCCGGTGGTGTTTTTGTTTTACGACGAAACGGCGCAATTTGCCCGCCAGGGCGTGACGGGCTTGCCCCGCAACGCGATCGGCTTGCTGAGTTTGAAACGGGTGAAGGTGCAGCGTTGAATGAAGCGAAGCCGGATGTGTGCGCGCTTTGAAATTTTAGTTCACGCAAAGCGTGCAAAGAATTTGCCCCTTGACGGACTTTGCGGCTTCGCGTGACATATTCTGCCTTATTTCAACAACGTCACTTCCCCCTGCGTGATCACCCCGTCGACCGTAGCCTGCCAAATATAGACGTCGGACGCGCAGGGCGTACCGTAAATCGTGCCGTCCCAGCCTTCATCGGGGTTGATACCCTCGTACACGATTTCACCCCAACGGCTGTACACGCGCAACAAATAGGTTTCCGGAGGGCAGTCGAAAATGAGCCTGAAACGGTCGTTTTTGCCGTCGTTGTCGGGCGAAAACGCATTGGGCGTCTTTTTGCTGTCGATGGCCGTGACCAGTACTTTCCGGGTGGTGGCCTGGTCGCAAAAGCCGAATTGCGCGCTCCGGGTGATGGTGAATTCACCCGCCTCGGGGTAACAAATTTTACCCGCATTGACCGGGTCGGGTTCGCCGCCGGTGATGTCCATGGCGTACGTAGCACCGGGCGTGGGATCGGGCAGCATGATCTGGATACATTCTCCCGGACAAATCGTATCGGCAGAAAGGGTAAAATCCGTGTTGACCACAAAACAGGGGATAAAAGTTTCCGCAACCTGATCGATCACCTGAAAGCCCGGCAGAGCCACGACGGAATGACTCGTGAACTGCTGCGGAACGCTTGTCGTGGTCACTGGCGTGACGTTTTTAATGGGTAAACTGACCGAGCTGGGGCAGCAGCCGGGGATATTGCCATTGGGGTCCATCTGCGCCAGCCAGGTATCGGCATCGCCGTTGCGCAGGGCCCAGCCGCAGGCCGTGAAGCCGAAAGGCGAAGGCTGCACGCGGCGCAACACGTCTTCCTCGCCATTGGTGCGGTATTGGTTGGCCAGCAGGACGATGTCGCCCGAGAGGTCGATTTTGAACAGAATAGCCGGCTGGCCCTGTCCGGAATCACCCAGGGTCAGTAAAAACTGGTCGCCGGGCAGACGCAGCAGGTCACGAGGAATCAGGTTGGTTCCGGGAAGGTCATAGGTTTTGGACCAGCGGACCGCGCCAACATCATCCACTTCCGTGAGCCAAAGCTGGCTATTGCCATTGCCAAATCCCTGAGAAGCGCCGGCCAGCAAAAGGCGGTTTTGCGTCGT
>JAEUUU010000079.1 GCA_016787345.1 Saprospiraceae bacterium
CCAGTCGAGGCGATACCGTTTGCCGGCGTTGGCCAGGGAAATCTCCATGTGGGCAGTTGATTAATTGGTGAGATGGTGAGGTGGTGAATTGGTTATAAAAGGGTTATTTCTGCTCCCAAAATCTGGTCGATTGGCCGAAAACCCTGAAATGAGCGCAGAAATAACCCTTTTATAACCAATTCACCACCTCACCACCTCACACATCAATCAACTGCCCACATGGAGATTTCCCTGGCCAACGCCGGCAAACGGTATCGCCTCGACTGGATTTTCCGGGGGCTGAACTATACTTTTCGCAGTGGCGAACGCTATGCTGTTTTAGGGCCCAACGGCTCGGGCAAGTCCACCTTGCTTAAAGTGTTGTCGGGGCATTTGTCGCTGTCGAAAGGCGCCATCGCTTTTCAAAACGGAGGCCGGCAGGTGCCGGAGGAAAAGGTTTTTCAACAAATCAGTTATGCCGCGCCGTATATCGAACTGATTGAGGAATTTACGCTCGAAGAATCCCTGAAATTCCATGCCCGCCTGCGACCACTGCTGCCGGGTATGACGCCCGCCCGCCTCTACGAATTGCTCGAACTACCCCGCGCGCGCACCAAGGAAATCCGTTTTTTCTCCTCGGGCATGAAACAGCGCCTCAAACTCGCGCTCGCTGTTTGTTCCGATACGCCCGCACTGCTGCTCGACGAGCCGACGACCAACCTCGATCTTAACGCGATCAGCTGGTATCAAAATCTGGTGCGCGAATACACTGGCAACCGATTGGTCATTCTCGCATCCAACGATCCGGTGGATGCAGCGTTTTGCGGCGTGCATTTGAATATTCTGGATTACAAGCAGGCGGTGTAACCTCTTGATGGCTTTTTTCGGGGGATTCCTTTATTTTTGTTCAAAAAACGAACATGCATATCCTGATCGATATAAAAAAAGAGCAAGACCTGCTCTTGCTGGTAGCATTACTGGATCGGCTGAAGATAAAATATGAGCGCCTTCCTGTCAGTTGGGAAATTCCGGCACAGGAAAGTTCTAACAGTAGCGGAAAAAGGTCTGACAAATACCGGGGTAAGCTTTCCAAAAGCACTGGAGAGTCTCTTCAACAATATATTACCAACAGCAGAAAAGAATGGGAGCGCAATACTTGATCGACAGTAATGCCATCATTGATTATTTATCTGAAAAGATTCCAACTGCCGGTTTGAAGTTTATGGATGCAGTTATCGATTTGGGGCCGAATGTATCCGTAATTACCAAGATTGAAATTTTGGGATTCCCTACCCAAACCGAAGAAGAGCAATTGTTGAAGGATTTTATCAATGATTCCCTGATCATCCATTATCCGAGCCTGTTGTTGAACAGACTATATTGCTCCGGAGATCGTTCAAAATAAAACTTCCGGATGCAATAATTGCTGCCACAGCACTAGTTCACGAATTAGACTTGGTAACTCGAAATCGGGAAGACTTCAGTAAGATCTCAAATCTGACCGTACTCAACCCCTATGAAATTGTCTGATTTCACCCCAATAACCCAATCAACTCCTCCACTCCCAGCGTCTGCTGTTCGCCGGTAGCCTGGTTTTTCAACTGAACGGTCCCGTTTTGCATTTCCGTTTCGCCCGTGATGGCGATGTAGGGAATATTCCTTTTGGCGACGTATTCAAACTGTTTTTTCAATTTGCCCGGCTCCGGATACACTTCGACGGCGATGCCGGCTGCGCGCAGGCGGCTGGCGCAGGCGAAGGCATAGTCGTGCGTGGCGTCGTCGAAAGCGGCGAAGAGGATTTTTACACTTTGGTCGAGGGTTTCGGGAAACAGGTTGAGGCCTTCCAGTACGTCGTAAATACGATCGGCGCCGAACGAAACGCCCACGCCGGGCAGTCCGGGCATGCCGAATACGCCGGTGAGGTCGGCGTAGCGGCCGCCGCCGCCGATGCTGCCCATGGCAAAGTCTTTGGCGGCTACTTCAAAGATGCAGCCGGTGTAGTAGCTTAGTCCGCGCGCCAGCGTGATATCGAAGCGGATTTCGTTGTGCAGGGGGCTTTGCGAGAGGTAACGGAATACACGATCGAGTTCTTCGAGGCCTTTTTGGCCGGTTTCGCTATGGGCAAATGCAGGGCGCAGGGCCTCGAGCGAAGGAGCGGCCAGGATATTTTCGATCGTGGCGATGGCATCCGGGCCGATGCCGCGTTCGGCGAGTTCTTTGCGCACGCCGTCGGGGCCGATTTTGTCCAGTTTGTCGATGGCCACGGTCATGTCCATAAACTGTTCCGGAATGCCGGCGGCTTCGGCGATGCCGAAAAGGATTTTGCGGTTGTTGATCTTGATTACGACCGGCAAACGGAGCAGGCGGAATGCTTCGTCGTAGATCTGGGCCAATTCGGCCTCGTACACCAGACTGTCGGAGCCGATTACATCGGCGTCGCACTGATAAAACTCCCGGTACCGGCCGCGCTGTGGGCGGTCGGCGCGCCATACCGGCTGAATCTGGTATCGTTTGAAGGGGAGGGCCAGGGCGTGCCGGTTCATCACCACATAGCGGGCGAAAGGCACGGTAAGGTCGTACCGAAGGCCGCGTTTAGCGATGCTTCTGAGCAATTTATTGGAGTCGCGTTGTGCCAGGGCGTCGGCGTCGGCGTCTTTGAGGTAGTCGCCGTTATTGAGAATTTTAAACAACAGCTTGTCGCCCTCGTCGCCGTATTTGCCGGTCAGGGTAGAGAGGTTTTCCATCGCCGGCGTCTCGAGCGGCTGGAAACCGAATTTGACAAAAACGGCGCGTATGGTATCGAAGATATAATTGCGGCGGCGCACCTGTTCGGGGCCGAAATCGCGGGTGCCTTCGGGCAGCGAGGGTTTGGACATGGCGATGGTCGGTAGTGTTGTTGTGTTCGGGGTTTTTATCAAAACAAAGGCGCAAAGGAAACCAAAGCATTCCCCTTACGCCTTTGCATGGAGGGCATTTCAGCCCGCAAAAATAGTAAAACGGACGATTAGCCGACCGGGATCACGTCTTCCGTGCGCCCAATCAGCAATCCTTTCGATGCCAGGGTGCCGATGATGAGCAACGCGGCGATGGTGGTATAAATGGCCAGTTTTTTGAACCTGGCGGTGTCGTCGCCGGCTTTTTTGGACAAGCTGCGGCCCAGCTGGATCAACACCACGGCGATCACCATGGTTGAGAGGTGCTCGACGCCGAAATAACGTTGCCAGGAGTCTTTCATGGCAGCGCCCATGTTGCTTCGGGCAAGCGTGGTAAGCGGGCTGTAAAAGTACAGAACCAGGCCGAGCACGAGTTGGAGGTGGGTTAGGCCCAGCAAAGCGGCCGAAGCGGAATTGTCGGCCTTAACGTATGCTTTATTGCCCAGCCAGCCGCTGTATGCGCGATACAGCACAAAGACCATGGCGGCCAGCAACAGATAACGATTGTAGGAATGAAGAGAGTCGAGGATAGCGTACATGTCGGAAAAAGGTTGGTTTATAATGCAGGACAACATCGGCGGCATTAAGCCGGTTGCGGTAAAAGTAACGGCTTTGGCAGAAATGCTTGTTAAAGGAAGCTGCCTGCAATTTTTTTTGGAGGATGTGACCTATTCAAAATCCGACGTATAAAGTGTGTCTTTCCCAAAGACTGATACACTATGAGAAACCATTTTTAATACTGTAGGAAGATTGTTTTCATTTGGTTTTTTGGGGTTTGGCCGCTTGACGAAAAGTCAGGCGGCTTTTTTTCTGTAGCGCCTGTAGCGCCGACCTCCAGGTCGGCGATGCTACGGGCAGAAAATACCCGCGATTACCAGCCATAGCTGGAAGCGACTCTACTCATCTCTCGATGCCGGCAATCATTATTAATCGCGGAGTATTGCTGCTCTCAGGCTCGCCGACCTCCAGGTCGGCGATGCTACGGGCAGAAAATACCCGCGATTACCAGCCATAGACGGAAGCCACTCTATTCATCTCTCGATGCCGGCAATCGCTATTAATCGCGGAGTATTGCTGCTCTCAGGTTCGCCGACCTGGAGGTCGGCGCTACAGCAGAATCGTCACCGGACCGTCGTTCACCAGCGACACTTTCATGTCGGCGCCGAATTCGCCCGTCAGCACGGGCCGGCCGGATTCGCGGGCGAGCACTTCCACAAATTTTTCATACAAGGGTATAGCCTGTTCCGGGCGGGCGGCATCGATAAAAGAGGGGCGGTTGCCTTTTTTGGCATTACCGTAGAGCGTAAACTGGCTCACTACGAGCAATTCGCCGCCTATGTCCTGAACCGAGCGGTTCATCAGGCCCGCGTCGTCGGAAAAAATGCGGAGGGCGGCAATTTTTTTACAAAACCATTCAATATCGGCTTCGGTGTCTTCTGTTCCGATGCCGAGCAGAATCAGCAGACCCAGGCCGATGCGTGATTTTTCCCGGCCATCAATGACCACTGCTGCTTCCGATACTCTTTGCAAAACAACCTTCATGCGTGCTGGGTGTTGGGTTTTAGGTTTTGGGTTTTAGGTTTTGGGTGTTGGGAAAAGGTTTGTTTCTGCTCTCGGGAAACGAAACCTCACGCGAGTGGAGTGAAACCCTGCCTTCCCGTTTTGCAAAGTTATTTGAACATACCCACACCGGGCGCTGTTCCTCAGCAATCATTACCAAACCGGTTAACAATCGGGCGCATCTACGCTGTTTTTGACAAAATTCAACATCCAAAACCCACTCTCGCTATGTCTTTAGTTACTGAATTCAACGATTACCGCGCCCGCATGAACGAGCGCATTCTGGCCCACGACAACAAGGTCATCAAACGTTTCTGGAGCCTCGACAACCAGACCTACCAGGAAGGCGCCCTCGATACCCGCACCAAGGAAATGCTGGGTCTCGTCGCGTCGATGGTGTTGCGTTGCGACGATTGTATCAAGTATCACCTGGGGAAATGCCACGAGTTGGGCGTGACGACGGATCAGATCTTCGAAATCTTCGCGGTAGCCAACATGGTCGGCGGATCGATCTGCATCCCGCATACGCGCCGGGCGGTGGAGTACTGGGAAGAACTAGCCGAAGCGGGGCAGTAAGGTTTACTCCTCGTACACCACTTTTTTCAGCAGGCGCAAACCGATCGTCAATTCGATGGTTGTGTTGCGGATTTTGCGCTCCGGAATCGAGATTGGCGTCGGCGTTCCGCTGAGGGTGCAGTCGCCCGGCAGCGTGATATTGGCCGGTGGCTGACGATACTGGAGCGTAAAATCGGGGTGGATGGCCAGTTCCATTTGCACGCCCACCAGTTCGCTCAGTTCGAATTCAAAGCCGCCGCCGGCCGACACCCCGCCGATCCAGCGCTGAACGCCGCCGATGAATGGGTAAACGCCAACGGCGCAGGGATTGCCCTGGCTGAGATCGTCGATGTTGGTGCTCAGGGTATAATCGCCGCGGATGCCGCCGAAATAATAGTAGCGGTGCTGCCCTTCGGCGCCCATGGGGAATTTTTGCTTGGCGCCCAGCACAAGAGAGAGGTTGTTGAAGCGAAACCCTTCGGAAAAGGTATTGCCCGGGAAGCCATTCAGGTTGACAAAGCGGAAACGTGTGGCGCTGCCGCGAACATGATAACCAAACTGGGCGAACAACGAACCCCGGTTTTCTTCGTTTTCCACCGACTCTACGGCCAGGGCAGCGTTCCAGGCAAACAACAACTGCCGATCGGCGTTGTCCCACTTTTGGGTGCCCAGGCTCAGTCCGCCTTTAAAAACATAAGCCGTGGATTGTGCGAGGGTTTGTCCGAAAAATGCACAGAAAAGCAAAGCAGAAAATACAGCACGCAGCATGATATCCGTTTTTTCGGCACAAAATACAGCGAAGGCCGGATTGCCGCCCCGATCCGATGCTTTTGTCCAAAAAACATCCCCCAAAACGACAATCCACCTACCTTTATCCCGCTTTTATTCAACCACCTATGCAGAATCTTGAATCTACCCTTGCCCCCCCGCCGGTCGTGACTTTCGAAAATTTCGCCTATTCCCGGCCTGATCTGGATGCGCTGCGCTTCGAATTCGAGCAATTGATCCTCGATTTTGAATCTGCGCCCGATGCAAAGGCCCAATCCCGACTGCTCCACCAGATCACTTCCGTACGCGACGAATTCTGGACGATGTACAACCTGTGCTACATCCGCCATACTGCTAATACGGCCGACCCTTTCTACGAGCAGGAAAATACGTTTTTCGATGAAAACCTGCCGGCTTACGAAGCGTTGAACAACCGGCTTTTCCGCGCGCTCCTGGCCTCAAAGTTCCGACCGGAGTTGGAAAAAGAACTTGGCCGGCAGTTGTTTACCCTGGCCGAACTGGCGTTGAAAACGTTCAAACCCGAAATTCTGGAAGACCTCCAGCAGGAAAATTCGCTGAGTACCGAATACACGAAGATCAAAGCCCAGGCGCAGATCGATTTTGAAGGCAAAACCTACAACCTGAGCAGTATTTTCCCCATCGAACTGTCCGACGACCGCAACCGTCGCCGCGCGGCTGCAACGGTGAAATGGAAGTTTTACGCCGAAAAAGCGCCTCAGGTAGAGCAAATCTTCGACGAGCTCGTCAAAACCCGCCACCGCATGGCCCAAAAACTGGGCTTCCGGAACTTCGTGGAAGTAGGCTATGCCCGCATGCGCCGCTCCGACTACACACCCGATATGGTGGCCAATTTCCGCCGTCAGGTGCGCGATATTATCGTGCCGCTGGCCTCCGAACTATACGAACGCCAGCGACGTCGCCTGGGGCTCGACCGTCTGTTGTTTTACGATGAAGAATACAAGTTTCCCAGCGGCAACCCCAAGCCCCAGGGCAGCGCCGACGAAATTGTGGCCAACGCAAGCCTCATGTACCGCGAGCTCTCGCCCGAAACCGACGTGTTTTTCCGGCACCTGCTCGACGCCCATCTGATGGATCTGGTCAACCGCGATGGCAAAGCGCCCGGCGGTTATTGCACTTACCTCAACAAGTACGCCGCACCCTATATTTTCTCCAATTTCAATGGCACCAGCGGCGATATCGACGTGTTGACCCACGAAGCCGGCCATGCGTTTCAGGTGTGGAGCAGCGGCCAGCGGTTCGACTTCGAAGAATACCACTGGCCGACCAGCGACGCGGCCGAAATTCACTCCATGAGCATGGAGTTCTTTACCTGGCCCTGGATGAAACATTTCTTCGGTCCCGATACCGACAAATACTATTTCCTGCACTTGTCGGGCGCCGTTTTGTTCCTGCCCTATGGCGTAGCAGTCGATGAGTTTCAACATATCGTGTATGAAAACCCCGACATGACCCCGGCCGAACGAAATGCCGCCTGGCGCCAACTGGAAAAAACCTATCTGCCACACCGCAACTACGATGGCAATTCCTTCCTCGAACAAGGCGGTTTTTGGCAGAAACAAAGCCATATTTTTAATTCGCCGTTCTACTACATCGACTATACCCTCGCGCAAATCTGCGCTTTCCAGTTCTGGGTGCGCGACCGCCGCGACCACCATGAAGCCTGGCACGACTACGTCGAACTGTGCCGGGCCGGAGGCAGCCAGTCTTTCCTGAAACTGGTACAATCGGCCAACCTGCGTTCGCCGTTCGACGACGGCTGCGTGCAAAGCGTGGTCGGCGACATCCGGCAATACCTCGACAGCATAGACGATACCCAACTGTAAACCGATAAAAATTGACCATGCGATTGATCCGTCTCCTCCTGCTTGTGCCTGTGCTGGTTTTGCTGGCCAGTGTTTCCGAAGCCCACCGCGTGCCCGCTACCGCCACGCCTACCCTCCAGCTGGCGTTGCTCAAATATTCCGGCGGTGGCGACTGGTACAACGACGTCAACTCCCTGCACAACCTGGCCAAATTTTGCAACGACAACCTGCGCACCAACTTTAACCCGGAATACGCCACCGTGGAGCCGGGTAGTGCCGATATTTTCAATTATCCCATTGTTTATGCCACCGGCCATGGCAACATGCTGTTCAGCGATCTGGAAGCGCGCAACCTGCGGGCCTATCTGGAAGCCGGGGGCTTTTTGATCCTCAACGACGATTTTGGCCTCGATCCTTTTGTGCGTCCGGCTATGAAAAAGGTATTTCCCGAACTGGATTTTGTGGAGCTGCCGTTCAGCCACCCGATTTACCACCAGAAGTACAATTTTAACAACGGCCTGCCCAAAATACACGAACACGACGGCAAGCCGCCACAGGGCTTTGGCCTGATCTGGCAGGGGCGTCTCGTTTGTTTTTACGACTTTGAAACCGACCTCGGCGACGGCTGGGACGACGTGCACAACGATCCGCCCTCTACCCGCCAGAAAGCGCTGCAAATGGGCGCCAACATCGTACAGTTTGTCTTTACCCAGTAATAGTATTCAATCTCACGAATATCCAAAACTCGGCTACCCTCAAATTTTGAATTTTCGAGGGCGATCACCCTCCTTTTCACCAATACCCAATACCCAATACCCAATACCCAACACCCAACACCCAACTCCCAGTATCCGTATGCAGATACTTCTCCTCGGCTCCGGCGGCCGCGAACATGCGCTGGCCTGGAAACTGGCGCAAAGCAAGCGCTGTACCCAACTGTTTATCGCCCCCGGCAACGCCGGCACGCCTGCCCATGGCCAAAACGTGGCGCTCAATCCGCTTGATTTCGATGCCGTGGGCCGCTTTGTGCTCGACAATCAGATCGATATGGTCGTGGTGGGACCGGAAGAGCCGCTGGTGCGCGGCATCTGGGATTATTTTCAGGCCGATGCCCGCCTGCAACATATTGCCGTGATCGGACCTTCAAAAGCCGGCGCCGTGCTCGAAGGCAGCAAGGGCTGGGCCAAACAATTCATGCAGCGCCACAAGATACCGACGGCTGCTTACCGCGAATTCAATGCCGGCCAACTGGAAGAAGGCCTCGAATACCTGGCCCAGCATTCACTGCCCATCGTACTGAAAGCCGACGGGCTGGCAGCCGGGAAAGGCGTTGTCATTTGCCAAAGCCGGGCAGAAGCCCAGGAGGAATTGCGCGATATGCTGGGCGGCAAATTCGGCGATGCTTCGGCCAGGGTGGTGGTGGAGGAGTTTTTGAGCGGGATCGAATTCAGCGTCTTTGTGCTCACCGATGGCAAAACCTACCGTATCCTGCCCGAAGCCAAAGACTACAAACGTATCGGCGAAGGCGATAAAGGCCCCAATACCGGCGGAATGGGCGCGGTCAGCCCGGTACCTTTCGTCGATGCGGATCTTTGGGAAAAAGTCGAACAACGCATCATCGTACCCACTGTGAAAGGGCTGCGCAAGGAAAAAATACCCTACAAGGGATTCATTTTTTTCGGATTGATCCGCGTTGGAACCGATCCGTACGTGATCGAATACAATTGCCGCATGGGCGATCCGGAGACGGAGGTGGTCATCCCGCGTTTGAAAAACGACCTGGTTCAGTTGCTCGACAACTGCGCGCGCGGCACTTTGGGTCGTGTGAAAATCCGGCAGGACCGCCGGGCAGCCACCACCATTTTTCTGGTCAGCGGAGGCTATCCGGGCGATTATGCCAAGGGAAAAGTCATCAGCGGGCTCGATGCCGTAAAAGGCAGCCTGGCTTTTCACGCCGGTACTTCGGAAAAAAATGGCGAGGTACTGACCGCCGGCGGGCGGGTGCTGGCGCTGACCAGTTATGGCAAGGATTTTCGGGCGGCGCTGCGCAAATCGCGGCGCAATGCGAAAGCCGTCCAGTTTGAAGGAAAATATTTCCGGCGGGATATTGGGAAGGATTTGGAGGCGTTTTAGGTTGAGTCTTGTCAGGCGGCCCGACGAAAGCCCTACCTTTACCGGCCCCTGCTTGTTCTACAACCATCCGATTCTGCATGATCCGTTTCTTATTTTTCCTCTTTCTCAGCCTGACCTGCTCCTCCGTCCTGTCGGCGCAAAAGCCCGCAGAACTGAAAAAAGCCGGGGAAAAATATTTCGCCGCCCAGCGCTGGGCCGAAGCCCTCGATGCCCTGGGTAAATACCAGCAAGTCAAACCCGGCGACCCCGGGATACTGACCAAAATAGGTATTTCACATTTCCATTTACACCACCCCGAGCAGGCGTTGCAGTTTCTCGACTACGTTGCTAAACAGGCGCCCGACAGCCGCGATCCGGATTTGTTTTACTACCTCGCCCGTACCCTGCACGGTCAGCAGGAGTATGAAAAAGCCATACCTGCCTACAAGGCCTACCTCCGCGTTGCGCCCGAACGCCACCCGCTGCGCGCCAACGCCGCCGACAACATCCTGCGTTGTGTGAGCGGACAGGCAATCCCGCCCAACGATAATGTCGCATTGGTGGAAAACCTGGGCGACCGCGTCAATACGGCCGGCGACGAGTTTGCGCCGCTGCCTTCTATCAACCGACCCAACCGGATCTATTTTGCCGCTGCCCGCGAAGGGAGCCTGGGCGGCCGACGCAACGACAAAGGTTATGAAGACGAGATCAGCGGCCGTTTCTGCAGCGATATGGCCTTTGCCGAACTCAATCCATCGGGTTGGGAAACCGGCGGCGACCTGGGCAGTTTGCTCAACACCCCCCGCCATGAAGTTGCGCTCGATTTTGGTCTGAATGGCCAGGTGCTCTATTATTTCCGGGGGTTTACGCTGTACAGTGGCGATATTTTTGCCGATACCGCCAGTATGCACGACGAATACGCCGTGACGCCAACGCCTTTCAACAGCCCCTTTCAGCCGCAGATGGGCGATGCTGCGCCCTTCTTTTTCCACGATTCGCTCCTGCTTTTTGCCAGCCGGCGGGAAGGCGGACAAGGCGGACTCGATATTTGGTATGCATTGCGGCAAAACGGCGTTTGGCAACCGGCTCAAAACCTGGGCCCGGCCATCAATTCCCCCTACGACGAAACGACACCCTGCCTCGCCCGCGACGGATATACGCTCTATTTCAGCGCCAATCATACCGGCAGTATGGGCGGCTTCGATATCTACCGCACCGTATTCGATCCCCAAAAACAGGAGTGGTCGGCGCCGGTGAATATGGGCGCTCCGCTCAATTCGCCCGGCGACGACGCTTACTTCCGTCCGGCTGCCGACGGCCGGGCCGGTTATTTGTCGTCAGACCGCCTTTCGGACAACTTTGGCGAGCGCGACCTCTATATCGCCTATTTCAAAGAGGCATTGGCCGAACAACAGGTCGAACCTACTGCCGTCTCCTTCGCCTATGCCGGCCCGCGCAATGCTCCCGACGGCGGCGGAACCGAGGCGCCGCGAGATTTGTCATTGCAACCCTTGTTTTATACCAGCGACCGCGACGTACTCGGCGCCGAAAACCTGAAAACCGTGCAGGTGGCCGCGGCTTATGCCAGAAGTATACCCGATGCCAGTGTGCTTGTCACCGTACATACCGACGAAACCGGGCCTGCAAAATTTGATTTGTATGCCGGTATTAAACGAGCGGAAACTGTCGGCAAGGCGCTTTTCGATCAGGGCATAGCCCCGAGTCGTATCGTTTTGCGCAGCGTAGGGCCCGGCTATCCGGCAGCCCGCAACGTACTGGATGCCGCCCCGAACACTACCGGACAGCAGATCAACCGCCGGATCGAAATCGTCCTGATTACGCCCGATGGTTATGTGCCCGACGTACGGGTCGAACGCCCGCGGGTGTCGGAACTCATGGCCTCCGACGGAACGGCGCGACTGGATCAGCTCAATACCGGGCTTTCGTACAAAGTGGAGGCTGTGACGACCCGGCAAATCCTGACCAGCGATGCGCTCAGTATGTTTGGCGACATGATGATCGAAACGCAGCCCGGAGCGGGCTCGTATCGCTACACCGCCGGGTGGGTCAAGCAATACAAAGATGCCGCCCGACTGGCGCAGGAAATCAGAGGGCAGGGCTTTACCGAGGCGACCGTGATCGCTTACGGCAACGGCCTGCGTATTTCAAAAGCGGAGGCTGTGGGATTGGTAAAGAAATATCCGGACCTTGCCGCATTCGTGAAAGGATAAACGAACGCTCAGTACTCTCCCCGATGCAACAAAAACTCGATTTTTTAAGGCAAAGTCTCCGCAATCTGCGCATGACGGGTAGCGTTGCACCGAGCTCGCGGTTTTTGTGCCGCCGGATCGCGGACAAGATCGATCCTGAAAAAACAGGGGTTGTCGTCGAACTAGGTCCGGGCGATGGTGTGATTACCGACTATATCCTCAAACGCCTGCATCCCGATGGCCGCTTGCTGGTATTCGAGATCAACGACACCTTTGTTGCCAAGATTAAAACAAGGTTCGAGGATCCGCGTCTTATGCTGATACACGATTCGGCGGCGCATATGGGGCGGCATTTCGAAAAAATGGGGATTGAAAAAGTGGATTATATCGTTTCAGGAATTCCGTTTGTAATGCTCGACGAGGCATTGTCGGAAGCGATTATTCAGGAATGCCGGAACTGGCTCGCCACAGGCGGGTTATTTGTCCAGTTTCATTACTCGCCCCTTTTACTGAAAGTTTATCGCCGGATATTCGGCAATGCCAGGGTAGAATTTATTCCGCTCAATATTCCACCGGCTTTGGTGATTACCTGTCACAAAAATTGATCCGGCCCATCCACAGTTATTCATTGGTTATGAAAAAACACATCTTATTCGCCCCGATACTGGCTGCAGTAATCTGGTCGGCATGTTCCGGCAACGTAGTATTCGAACAAAAACAGGAATTGCCAGCCGGCGGATGGCAATATGCGGATACGCTTAATTTCAGTTTTTCCATCGAGGATACGAGCGCTTTGTACAACCTCTATCTGGGCTTTGAGTACACCGACAGTTTCCCAAATCAGAACCTTTACCTCAAATTACACACCCTATTCCCTGATGGCAAGCGCCAGCAAAAATTGCGTTCCTTCAATCTCTTCGACGGCGCAGGGGCTGCTTTGGGTGAGTGTTCGGGTCGCCGCTGCAATTTGCCGGTCATGCTGCAGGAAAATGCTTTTTTCAAACTTCCAGGTACTTATGTTATCTCCCTCGAACAATTTGGCCGACAGGACGCCGTACCCGGCATCGAAGCCGTAGAACTGAAAGTGGAACGAACGGAGAAAAAGAAGTGATGAATGAATGATGAATGATGAATGATGAATGATGAATGATGAATGATGAATGATGAATGATGAATGATGAATGATGAATGATGAATGATGAATGATGAATGATGAATGATGAATGATGAAT
>JAEUUU010000139.1 GCA_016787345.1 Saprospiraceae bacterium
ATCCATGATGCGAAACCACAGCGGCGGCACCAAAGAGAGGAGCACGCTGGCCGGGTAGCCGTAGGGCAATTGCGGACTTTCATCCATGTGCCGCAGTATCTGGTATTTGCGCGTGGCTTTGTAGTGGTGGTCGCTGTGCCGCGTGAGTTCGTAGAGGAAAATCCGGCCCAACTCGTGGTCGCTGTTCCAGGAGTGTGCGGGCAGAACCGGTTCCGGGCGGCCCGAGCTCGTGAGCCGGCGGCGCAGGCCGTAGTGTTCGACGTAATTAATCGTTTCGAGCAGCAGGATGCCGATCAGGGCGATCGCCAGGGCGCCCAGCAATGCCTTCCAGCCCAAAAACAACGCGATGGCCGATAGCCAGAGCAATTGCCAGAGCTGAAAGCGAAGCATTTCATTCTCCCAACCCAGGGCGGCCTTGCCGGCTTTTTTCAGCCGCTCGGCTTCGAGCGCCCAGGCATTGCGCCAGCCGCCGGCGATGGAACGCGGCCAGAAGGCAAACAACACTTCGCCCAGCCGGGCCGACGCCGGGTCGGCATCGGTGGCGACGTTTTTGTGGTGCCCGCGGTTGTGTTCGATAAAAAAGTGCTGATAAAGGGCCGTCAGCAGCATCCATTTGGCCAATACCTGCTCACCGCGCCGGCCGCGGTGCCCGAGCTCGTGGGCGACGTTGATGCCATTGGCCCCTACGATAATGCCTACGCTCAACGTAAGGCCAAGCCATTCTGAAAGCCCGGGGGTTTGAAATTGTATCACGTACAAATACCAGCCAACGATGCCAAACAACAAAGGCGCATTGGCATACAACAACCAGTCGAAAACCAGCCGCCGACTGCGCTCCGGTTCGGTTTCGGCAGGTTCGTTGGCCGTCGATTGCGGGAGCCAGTGCTCCAGAACCGGCAGGATGGCAAAGGCCAGCACGACGGTCGACCAGGCCCAGGGTCCTTGTAACCAAAGCGCCGCACAGGCGCTGAGCGGAAGTAGATAAGCGAGTAGATACTTTGCGTCTTTCATAAGTCGAATCGGTGAACATAAACGAGGTCTGGCCAGCGGTTGTTTAGAGGGTATTTGAATAATGCAGGGTTGGCGAATAAATCAAACGCGCCCCATGTTTTTGCGCATTATCGGGCTATTTTTGCGCCGCTTTTACACAAAAACACCCTTTCAAACCTGCCAAGCCCAACCAGAATCATGGAATTTTACCCACTCAAAATTAGTCAAATCACGCCGGAAACTGCTGATGCCATCACCCTCGATTTTTCGGTTCCGGAGGAGCTGAGCCCGGTATTTGCTTACAAACAAGGGCAATATATCACCATTCGGCTGCATCTCGACGGTCACGAATTGCGCCGTTCGTATTCCATGTCGTCGAGTCCGCTCGAAAACCGGCTGGCCGTGACGGTAAAAAAAGTGCAGGGCGGCCGCGTTTCCACTTATCTGCACGATCAGTTGAAAGCCGGCGACACCCTCGAAATCGCTGCGCCCGACGGCCGTTTTTTCAATACCCTCGACCCCGAGAAACGGCGCACCTACTACCTCTTCGGCGCCGGTAGCGGTATCACGCCGCTGATGTCGATCCTCAAAACGGTGCTCGAAGCCGAACCGATGAGCACGGTTTTTTTGCTCTACGGCAGCCGCGACGAACAAAACATCATCTTCCGCGATGCGCTCGACCAACTGGCCGAGCGTTACAACGGGCAGTTGTTCGTCGAGCACGTACTGAGCCGCCCGAAAAAGGAAAGCGGCGGCGGCCTGCTCGGCATGTTTAAAAAATCGACCCAAAACTGGCAAGGCCGCACCGGCCGGGTCGATGGTCGCGCGGTCGGCGATTTTCTTGAAGAAAACCCGCCGCACGGACCCGAATCCGAATGTCAGTATTTCCTCTGCGGCCCCGGCAGCTTCGCCGACGCGGTCAAAGCAACGCTGGTAGCGCGCGGCGTGGAAGCCAAACAGATCCATACCGAACACTTCGCCAATGCCCACCATGTGCCCGGCGAAAACCTGGCGCCTTCGGCAGCCGGCAGCGGCAAACGCCTCATCGTGCACCTGAAAGGTCAGCGTATCGAAACCGAGGCGCCCGATAACGCGACAATCCTCGACGTCATGGTGCGCGAAAAACACGACGCGCCTTACTCCTGCACCTCCGGCGCCTGCGCCACCTGCATGGCCAAAGTGCTGAAAGGAAAAGTGCGGATGGATGTGTGCTACGCCCTCGAAGACGACGAGATCAAAGCCGGCTATTGCCTCACCTGTCAGGCCCATCCCGACAGCGACGAGGTGGAGCTGACCTATGATTTTTGATCAATAGGCGGGTTGGAATTTCTTGTATAAAGCCTTCTTTTTAAAAGCCGTAAAAATTTGATTGTCAAATTTTTACGGCTTTATTTTTTACTTCAAAATTTGAAATAAATATTTCCTGCAAAAGGTTGAGTCCCAAAAAGTGCGACTACCGGCGGTATAATTTTATTCGCATAAAACCGCCGCCTGTGCAACTGAGAAGTACCCCTTTCCTGCGATTAATCAGTCCATTTGCTGCCGGACTAGCCACCGGCGGGTTTGCCGACCGCGACCTGCCGTGGCTGTCCGCAGCAATAACGGCATTACTGGTACTTACCCTGGTGTTGGCTCCGCTGGTAACGGCACATCGCCATCGCTGGGTATTTGGCGCCCTGGTGTCGGTTCTGTTGTTTGGCGTGGGTTATGCCCGTATCGTGTGGCAGCGCGATACCTTGCGGGCGGATCATTTTTCCACGACGGTCGGCGAGGCAAGATGGGTGGTCGGTATGGTGTACGATGCCCCCTCGAAAGGCGCGCGATTGAAAATCCCCTTGCGGGTGGAGGCTGCCGGTGTAGATTCGTTGATAGTCAGCAGCGGCAATGTTTTGCTGTTTGTGGAGGCCGATTCTACGCTTGGCGCCATACGATATGGCGACCGGCTGGCCGTACGGGCTGCAATCCGCCCCACAGAACCGCCGCGCAATCCGGAGGCATTCGATTATCGGCGTTATTTGCATTTTCAAAATATTCATTACCAGGCTTTTGTAAAAAGCGACTCGGTGGTTGTGTTGTCGTCGGGTCATGGCTGGGCCCTTTGGCGTTGGGCATTCGGGTGTCGGGAGCGGCTACTGGTTTTGTTGCAAAAACATTTCCAGAACCCCGATGAGTACGCGGTGGCATCGGCCTTGCTGGTGGGTTATAAGGACGATTTGTCCGACGATTTGCGGACGGCCTACGCGGAAACCGGCTCCATGCACGCTTTGGCGGTGTCGGGTACGCATGTCGGGTTGTTGTATGCGGGTTTGTTGTTTTTGTTGCGCCGTATTCGCTGGCGCAGCCGGCTGCGCAACTGGTTGCAAACGGCACTGGTGCTGGCGGTCATCTGGGCTTTTACCTTTCTGACCGGCGCTACCGCATCCGTTTTGCGGGCCTCGGTGATGTTTTCGGCCTTTTTATTGGGCAAATCGCTGCGTCAGGATGCCTCTATCTGGAATATCCTGGCCGGGTCGGCTTTTGGTCTCTTGTTGTACAACCCCGGTTTTTTCTTCGATGCGGGTTTTCAGTTGTCGTACGCGGCGGTAGCGGGCATGGTGTTTTTTTACCCCCGGTTGCAACAAATCACCCCCTTGTGGTTGCCGGGCTGGCTGGACGAAGCCTGGAAAATATTCCTGATCGGGGTAGCGGCCCAAATCGGCACCTTGCCGCTTTCACTCTATTATTTTCACCAGTTTCCCTGCTATTTCTGGCTGGCCGGCTGGGTGGTTGTACTCGGCGGCGCGGTGTTTTTGTGGGGCGGGGCATTGCTCGTACTGTTCGACTGGCTGTCGCCAGTGGCCGCGGGTTGGCTGGGCTGGCTGTTGCACGGGCTGTTGTGGGGCATGAACCAGGCTATTTTGTTGATCAAAGACCTGCCGGGCAGCGTCGTCAGCGGCGTATGGTTGCCGGCCTGGGGAGCGGTGCTGTTGTACGGAATAATCGCGTTTGTGGGTTATGCCATCATGACCCGGCGGGCAAAAGGAATACTGATTGCCCTGGTATTGCTGCTGGTATTGGGCGCCGGGCGACTCGTGCGTTCGCTTGAGCAGATGGGACAGGGGCAGTTGGCGGTTTACCATGTCAGCAAACACACGCTGGTGGATTTTTTCGCAGGGCAGCAAGCCTGGTCGCTGGCCGATTCGGTCAGTGCCAAACAGGTGCTTTTTGCTGCCCAGGCCAATCGCTGGGCGGCCGGTATCGGCCGGGTCGATTCGTTTTCACCGGAGCCGATAAACGCTGCCGGTATGTATTGCCGCCCGCCTTTTATCGGCTTTTTTAACCTGAAAATAGCCCTGATCGACGATGCGCGCTGGCTGCGGGGGCAAACGCCGGCAGTGCCGGTCGACGTATTGCTCATTTGCCAAAACCCCTTGCTCGACATTTCAGCGTGCCAGCGCCGCTTCCCCGCCCGGCAAATCATACTGGATGCCTCCAATTCCTGGAAAAACACCCGCCGATGGAAGGCGGAATGTGATGCCCTGGGCTTGCCATGTCACGACGTGCGGGAAAAAGGCGCCTGGGTTTGGACCAAAAACAATGACCGCTTATGAAAATCAACCTGAGTACTTATTTCCACTTTTCGCGCGCCGAGCGCAATGGCGCCGTGGCGCTTTGCCTGCTGTGCGCGGCGGTTTTCGCCGCACCCTCCCTGCTCGAAAAATTCAAAGAAAAGCCCGTGACCGATTTTTCCGGGTTTGTCGCGCAGGTCGGGCAGTTCCACGCCGGGTACGACGCCTCTGCCAATGCACCCGGGGCCGTTTTTTATTTCAACCCCAATACCGCAACCCTCGATGAATTGCTCCGGCTGGGCCTGCCCGAGCGCGTTGCAAAGGGCATTTGTAAATACCGCGACAAGGGCGGGCGCTTTCGCCGTCCGGAAGACTTTTCAAAAGTCTACCACCTCGATGCCGCCGATTTCGAACGTTTGCTGCCCTACATCCGGCTCGACGAACCGGAATGGGGCGGTCGTTCTGATCGCCGCGTCGAACAAATCCAGGCCGAAGTATTTCCTTTCGATCCCAATACCGCGACTGCCGATGAGCTGCGCCGGTTGGGCTTGTCGGATCGCCTGGCTGCCAATGTGTTGAAATACCGGGAAAAGGGCGGGCGATTTCGCGACAAGGAGGGTTTTCGCAAACTGTACGGCCTGTCAGAAGCAGATTATACGCGTCTCGAACCCTACATGCAACTGCCAATTGCCGCGGCCGGCGCTTCTCCGCGCCCCGTCTCGTATGCCTCGGGTTTAAATCCCGGTAATGGTAAAAAAGAGCCCCAACCAGTGGACATCAATCAGGCCACGGAGGCCGACTGGCAACAATTGCCCGGTATCGGGGCCTGGCGGGCAAAACAAATTCTGGCCTTTCGCGAACAGCTGGGAGGCTTTATTTCCGTGGCGCAAGTGGCGGAAACGAGGAATCTGCCCGACAGTGTTTTTCAACAGATAAAACCCTGGTTGCAGCAGGAAAGCCCGGTTTTTCGCCAATTGCCCATCAATCGGGCCACCGCCGAAGAACTTGATGCACACCCGATGATTTCCCGTAAACAGGCCGACCTCATCGTGCGCTACCGCGAACAACACGGGCCCTTTGGCCGGATCGACGACCTGAAAAATATCGCGGTGTTTCGCGACGGCATCTGGCTGGAAAAAATCAGGCCCTATTTGAAACTGGATTGACCTGCGGCGAATGGGCGGGAGATGAGACAGGTTTTATTAGTCCAATCTCAAATCCTCACTGTTTGCGCGGCAGGGAGGGTTCGATGGCATAAGCCTTGTCGAGCCAGGGTTGGGCCGCGTCTTTCTGCCCCATGTCCCAATAAGCCGAGCCGATATAGTACAGGAGGGTTGGGTTGTTTTTATCGTATTTGAGCGCCTCTTTCCACTGTTCTATGGCTTCCGGGAATTTCTTTTTCATCGCCAGCACCGCGCCGAGGTTGCGGCGGGCATCGACAAAACGCGGATCGAACTGCACGGAACGGCGGTAGACGCTCTCGGCCGAGTCGAGCTGGGTCAGCATGAGCTGATTGCCCGGTCGCTGGGCGCGCAGGAAATAAATATAGCCCAGGTTCGACAACACCTTGGTGTCGTTGGGGCGGTATTTCAGCGCCATCTGGTAGTCTTTTTCCGCCTGATCGTAACGGCCCAGGCGGAATTGCGCTACACCCCGGCTGCCATAGGCGTCGTGGTATTCGGGGTAGAGTTCAATGGCTTTGGTGTACGAAGCAATGCCTTTTTCCACCCAGGTTGTGTCGGTAGCGATGCCTTTTTTCTCGTCGAGGCCGCGCTTGGCCTCTTCCAGACCGATGTGGTAGTTGAGTTTGGCGCAATTGGGCGAATTGGGCATATCGGCGACGTACAGCGCGTAGCTGTCGTACCAGGCCGGATTGCGCAATACCGTTTTGACGCTGTAAGCCAGAATAATCGCCCCGGCAATGCCCCAGAGCAGGGCGCCTTTGCCGTTGAAGTTCCAGAGGTTTTCGCGGTCTTCCACCTTGAATATTTTCATCAATACCCAGGCGAGCGCAAAGGCAAAACCGAGGGAGGGGATATACAACTCGCGTTCGCCGTAAGAGGTGCCAATGATGTAAACGACGTTGCTATACAGCGAAAAAGTGGCGAGGTAGAACAAAATGGCGTACGACAAAAAGTGTTTTTTGCCCAGGTTCATCAAAGCCCAGATACCCATGCCGGCATAGGCGAAGAATCCTGCCAGCGCGCGCCAGTCGTCAAAACCCACGGATTTCATTTGCGGATAACCGAGGTCGCTGATCAAGGGATGCGGATAGATCATTACCCACAGATATCGCCCGCACATCATAAAAGCGGATGCGAGGCGCATGGCGGGATTTTTTTCGGCAGCGATAAAATTGTCGAGAATGGAGAATATCTCCTTCCCCGGCTGGTTGCCCAGAACATTGTGGCGAATGGCCAGAAAAACGAGTGCCGGCGCCAGAAACATGGCTGTGTAGCGCACAATTTCGCTTACATTTCGTTTGCCGAAATACCAGAGCGTCAGCGGAAGCACGGCCAGGAAGGTAATCGAGCCTTCTTTGGAAAACTGCGCCAGCGTGTACAAGCCCAGAGCAGCCGCCAGCCAGGCGCTGCGGTTGGTTTCCATGTGTTTCCAAATGCCGTACAAAGCACCGGTACAGAGCAGCAGCGACAGGATTTCATCGCGGCTTTTGATGTTGGCCACAACCTCGGTGTGTACCGGGTGCGCCATAAAAAACAACACCGCCATGGCAGCCAGTACCGGCGGATAATCGGCCAGAATACGCCGCCAGGTGACCCAGAGCACCCAGCCTGTCAGGGCGTAAAACAACACGTTGATGATGTGGTGGATGGCCGGGTTGTCGGGCGACATCGACCATTCCCAGGCAAACATGGCCAGCGTGACCGGGCGGTACAGCGAGCCCGGACTGTTCCAGGCGCCATAGCGGTATTCTGTCGTGAAAATGGTACGCAGGTTTTCCAGCCCGCCTTTGACGACCCAGTTCTCCTTGATCACCGAATAATCGTCGAGTGCCCATTGATGGCCAAACGTGTTGATGTACAATACGAAGCCGAGGGCGGCAGCAATCAAACCCACGATCCAGCCGCCGGGTATGGCAGGCGCGGAAGGAAGCAGGTTGTGGGCGGCCGACGAAGCGGCGGCCGGCCTCGGTTGTGGTTTGCGAACGGGGGCTGCTGGCTTGACAGATTTCTTTTTGGACATTTCGCCGGTGGATTTGCCGCAAATCTATTGGATTGGGACAAATTTTGGCATCATCCGTACAACTCGTAATGGAGCTGGGTGCGGTCGTAGCCCAATTTGACCATCAAATTGGCTACTGCGTCGTCGATCATATTGCTCCATCCGCACAAATAAAACGCGACGTCGGGGCGAACCCGGGCATATTCCGCCAGATAGATTTGATGCAGATGCCCTTTCCATCCCGGCCAATCGGGCTGGCGCGACAGCGCGATGTCGTAACGAAAACCGGGCATTGTCCGGGCCAGGCTTTCAAAATCATCGCGGTACAAAATATCCGCTTCGGTGCGGGTGCCGAAAATGAGGTGTATGTTTTTGTGCGGCCGTCCGCTTTTGTGCAGGTCGAGCAACATACTGCGAAAAGGCGCCACACCCGTGCCCGTACAAATAAAAACCAGGTCTTTGTCGATCACTTCGGGCAAAACGAACGCCCCATCGGGGCCTTTGAAACGGATGGTGGAGCCAGGCTCGATTTCGTCGAACAAATATTTGGAGCCCGTGCCGTGGTCGGCCCGTACGATGCAGAGTTCGAGCAGGTTGTCGTCGTTCGGTTCGTTGGCGATGGAGTAGCTGCGCCAGCGTTGCAGGCGTTTGTCGCCGATGGGCAGGTCCATGGTGACGAACTGGCCGGCCTGAAACCGGAACGGTTGTTCGCCGGGCACTTCGAGCCAGAACCGCCGCACGTTGGGCGCTTCGCTGGCTACTTTTTTGACGATGCTGTCGTACCAGATAGTAGGCATAATCGGGTTATTTAATCATCTCGTTCCAGCGCATAAACACGCCGAATCCTTTTTCGTTGAAAAATGCACGGGTTTCTGCTTCGCTGCGCTGGCTCGTCGCCAATACGAAATCGCCGCCCCAGGCGCCCAGGCTTTTGATCTCGCCCCAATAGTCGGGAAAATACAGATCGCGGGCGCGCGGCAATTCAAGCAACTGACTCAGCAGGTGTTCGTGTTCCGACAAAACCTCTTCAAATACGGCCAGTGAAACGGCTTGAACGGCGCGTTGCGTGAGTTCGGAAATGCGCTGAACGGGCCCTTTGTCGCGCCCCGTTTTTTCGCGATAACGCCGGATGCCTTCCCGGCTGTCCTGCTTTTTGCCCAAAAAAATAAAATAGAGCTGCGGGGTAAAGGCGGGTCGGAATTCGACCGCACTTACCCGCGGCCGGCCGTCGTCGAGCCGGAAAAGGATGGGCGTTTCGGCGTAGGCGCAGGCAATATCGTAGCCCGATCCGCCGAAGGTATCTGCCAACAGCTGGTAGGGGTCGGCGTCTGCCCAGCGGGCCAGCGCCGCGATCAGGGTGCTGCTGGTGCCCAGGCCCCAGTTGCGGGGGAAATCGGTTTGGGTGCTGACCAAAAGACTGCTTTGTTGTTGCAAAAAAGCAGGGTTGAGCCGCCGTGCCGCGTGTAGTATTTGCGCCAGGCGCTCGGCCGCCGGTGTATCGTTGGTTTGTAAGATTGCCAGATTCGGCAACTGAAACCGGCTTTCGAGCCAAACCCCTTCGGGATTGCCAGCGCGCCACAGCAGCGTGTTGTCCGTTTCCAGGGCTTCCACTTGCAAACTTTGGCCGAAACGAACCGGTACAGCCAGCGCCAAGGCGCCGTCGAGCACGGCATATTCGCCGGTCAGCAGCAGTTTTCCCTGGGCTCGTGTTTGAAAAACGGGTTTGCTCATTGTGAGTCAGGTATGTTGCGCGGCACCGGGTTGCAGGTCGTGTCCTTCGGCTGTGAAGCCCGCCTGTTCGAAATGCGTCCAGAAGTGGGGATAGGATTTTTCTACCACACCCGGATTTTCAATAAAGATAGCGCCCAATAGCGCCAGCGGCGCAAAAGCCATGGCCATGCGGTGGTCGCCATAAGTGGCGAATACGGGCGGAGTTTCCCAATGTGCCTTTCCGTCGAGGAGATAAAAGGTTTTTTCAGGATTTTTGGATGAGAAACGCGCCGGTAGTTTGCTGAATTGGACGCCTGTTTTGGCCAATTCGTTTTTAATGGCGCTGACGCGGTCGGTTTCTTTGATCGACAGGGTTTCGAGCCCCGAAAACAAGCCGCGCACGCCCAAGGCGGCGCAGACCACCGCCAGGGTTTGGGCGAGGTCGGGGCATTCGGTGAAATCCCATTCAAAATGGTCCTTTACCGGCTTTCCGCCCCTTCGCAAACGCGCGCCGGCCTCCTCAAAAGTCGTTTCAACGTCAAATGCGCGCATCATTTCGGCCAAAACGGCGTCGCCCTGCCAGCTGTCGCGATGCAAACCTTTGAGCAAAATATCCGCCTCATCCGCCAGGGCGGCCAGG
>JAEUUU010000164.1 GCA_016787345.1 Saprospiraceae bacterium
GCGGGTTTGTTCGTGAAAGCCGATTTCGAGGTTGGCCAGCAGGATCAACTGGGCTTTTTCTCCTTTATTTTCAACAAAAAATGCCTGGTAATACGCGCGGAACGCCCGTTGCAGGCCAGCCTGTCCGTCGGGCGGGTCGCCGTCGCGCAGGGTTCGGCAAAAGGCATCGATATTGGCATCTGTGGGCCGGGTATCGTCGAGGCAGTTTTCGATAAACCCGGCAAAAGCGCGGCCGATTTCGGCGTACACTTTTTGGTTGCCCCGGCCCACGGCGTCGGCGGCGCGGTCGAGCACGGCGGCGGGGCCGAGGGTATCGCGCAGGAGCCGGCGAAGTTGGTCGGGGTGTTGGTCCGATTTTTTTTGCAGCAAAACGGCGACCAGTTCATCGGCGGCTGCGCGCAGCTCCGGCGCCGCGTCGAGGGCGCGGTCGAGGGCCTGGCGCAGGTCTTCGCGGCGGATCGAGCGGCCGGCCTGCGCGGAGGCCCAGGTGGCGTAGGTGCACCAGTTGGCGCAAGGGCCCGTGCGGGCGGCCAGGCGCGCGGAGAGTTCGGCGTAGCTCTGGGTGATTTGCAGGTTGCGCAGCACCGCTTCGGGATGCACGGCGATGCGCTCGACCTCGGGGAGGGTGTGGTAGGGTGTTTCCATTGGGCAGGCGATTGAAAAGCGGTTGACCGCAAAGGATAAGCCCAAAATACGGCCTGCT
Organism: Saprospiraceae bacterium; assembly: GCA_016787345.1. GTDB lineage: Bacteria > Bacteroidota > Bacteroidia > Chitinophagales > Saprospiraceae > M3007. The sequence goes on from JAEUUU010000164.1 coordinate 704, forward strand.
TCCTGCTTTCAGCGGCTATTGGACTGGTAAGGTAAGGAACGCCTGAAAATTGTTTCCCAGTTTCAGACATTTCCATCCGCCGACCCGGTTTTCCGCAGCGCATTTTGCCTCCGGATTTCGGTAAGTTTGCACCGTTTCCCCTCGCCGCCCTGTTTCGTCTTCCTTTTTTAATACCATACGCTGTCCTGATCCCGCCATGCGCGCCTTTTTCGGTTTTTGGCCCCCCCAGCCTGTGCGTCAACTGACGTTGGTGTTTTGTCTTTTTTGTACAGGTTCGTCGTTTGCCCAGGCAGATTTTGATCTTCAGTCTTTCCGCACGACATCCGATCAGGAACGCTACCGGATGGTGCACCATTTCCCGTTTAGCCGGCTCGATTCGGCCGCAATGGCGGATACCTACGAACAAATGTATGCGGTGGCCGCACAGCAGAAAGATACCCATACCCGCCTGGCGCTGGCGTATTACAAATTTCGGGAGCGCAAAAAACTGCGCCTTTCCTACGAACAGATCACAGCGCTGCTGGCAACGATGGAGCAGGAGGCCGACGCGCATCATTTCGCCGTAGAACGCGCTGTGGCGCACCACTTTGCCATTTTTGAAGACTACGACAAGGCAAAAATCAGCCGCGAACAGGTTTACGCGGCCATCCTGCTCGAGTTCGAGGAATTTAAAAACATCGGTTTCGTTCAGTTCCAGGACTACGACGTCAGCCGTTTGCTCTTCCATCTGAGCCGTTTCATGTACGATCTCGACGATTTTGACAAGGCGCTCGAGTACCTGAACGTCGCCGAACGGTTTATTCAGCCCGTCGAGGAACGCTGGCAAACGTATATCCTCGTGCTGAACTACATCCAGACGATCTACCAGAAACAAAAAGCCTATCCGCAGGCCGTCGGGTATGCCAAAAAAATCCTGCAATTCTGCCAAAACCTGCACCCTTCGGACCCGGACGTGGCCAAAAACTGCCGCATCTGGGAAGGCATCGCCTCCATCGACATTGCTTCGATGCTCGTCGAGCAACACCGGGTTGCCGAAAGCGAACCCTATGTCAGTCGGGGTTACGAACTCGCCAAAGCCGGCGACCCGAACGATCTGACGGCCCTGCAGGCCGAATACGACGCCCTGCAGGTGCTGATTTCGATCAAACTGGAACTGGGCCTGCTGGATGAAACCGCGCGTTTGCTGCAGCGGGTGCACGACATCAACGCAGTGCTCGACGCCACCCAAAGCAACTATCTGAAACACATCCGCTTCTATCAGTCCTGCGCGAAATATTACCACCTGACGAGAAACTTCACCGAAGCGTTCCGCTATCTGCAAAACGCGCAAACCCTGCAAGACAGCCTCCAGCGCCGCAACGACGCCTGGAAATACCAGAAAATCGAGCAGCGTTTCGAGGCCGAACGCTACGTGGAGCAACTCTCCCACCTCGAACGCGAAAAACAACTGCAGCAACGCCTGCGCAACGCCACCCTGCTGATCCTGGTTCTGGTACTGGCCCTGGGGTTTGTCAACTACTTCCGCCTGCGGGCCAAAAAACGCCAGGCCCTGGCCGAACTCCGGACTGCGCAAAACGAACTGCAGGCTTTCGCCCAAAGCTCCCGGGAAAAATCGGAACTGGTGGACAGCCTGCGGAACGAACTGGAAAAACTTTCGTCGCGGGGCGAACGCAGCGACTACCTCGAACAACTCAGCCGCGCCACCATTCTCACGGAGGCCGATTGGCAACGGTTCCGCATGTTGTTCGAAAAAGTGCATCCCGATTTCATCGCTTACCAAAAAGCCCAGTACCCCGACCTCACCCCCGCAGAAATCCGCCTCCTGGCGCTTGAAAAACTCAACATGAGCACCCAGGAAATGGCCAACATGCTGGGCGTGGCCAAGAACACCATCAACCAGACCCGCGTGCGGTTGCGGCGAAAAATAAACTCTTTAAATTAAAGAAAATCAGCCTTTTACGCAAAGCAGGTTTGATTGTCACTTTTTTGTCACTGCCTGTTTTCGTGTTGCTTGCCGGCGGCCGCGCTCTTTTGTGCCATCAAAAAAATCATTTGTATGGCACTCGAATTCGGCACCCTTCCGCCCGGCACCTACCTCATCATTTCCAGGCTCAACGGTCAAGCCCTGGCTTTCGACCGCTCGGGGTCGGAAAACAGGTTCACCACCTACCCGGTCACATTCAAATACCCCAACCCGAAAGACGAATCCCAGTGGTGGAAGATCATCCAGATCAAAGACCATCCCTCTTTCCTCATCAGCAGCTACAGCAATCCGCAGCGGCTCTTCAGTTCCGTCCATGAAGACCAGTACGACAACGGGCACCTGCAGTTGCACCCCTCGGAAGGCGACTATTTCTCGGCAGCCAAAGGCTCCGGCAACAGCTATTACCTGAGGTCGGATGAATTCAGCAGCAGCGTGCTGAACGAAGAACTCCGATACAGCCCCATCGGAGGCCTCAACGAACACATGCTCTGGTCGTTCGTAGCGCCCGAATTGTACGGCATCAACCTGCCTGGCGCGCCGGTTCCGGCCCCCGGCGACACGCTGGCCGATCTGAAAATTCAATCGCTCCGGCAACTTTTTGCACTTGACGACAGCGGCTTGCGCAGCATTATCCCCGACCAGTTCAGGTTGTTGATGAAAAATTCGCCCTCCATCAAATCCCGCTTTTTCAGCAATGCCCTGCCGGGTATCAGTCCGCTCGACAGCGACATGGTCGACAACATGGCCGTCGCTTGGGTATGCGAGGCCGTTGCGCACTCGACCACCAAGAATTTTAAAGACATTATTGATAAAAAACGCGTCGACGACTATGTGAACAGCCCCGAAGTGAGCGCCAAACGCATCAGGGAGGGCCAGCACATTTATCAGACTTTTTTCCCGTTGTACTGCACCGACAGCACCGGCAAAGTGCGCTTCCAGCAATACCTCGACGACAAAACGATCGACTGGGAAGCCGAACTTTACCATTACCTGAGCAGCAAGAGTTTTATCAACAACGAATTGGCCAAGAAAAAATCGGAGCCACACTGGCTCGACATCATCAACCTGACCATTTTCAAATACAAGCAGTTCAAACCTTCGCCCGAACACGTCGAAAATGTCATCAAAGCCTGGCGCCATCACCTGAGCGACCCTACCATCGCCGACACCTGGGGCAACAGCGATTTTGTTCCCTGGAACCAATTTGAAAACGACCACGACATTATGGGGGTTGTCTCAGCGGAAGCGGGCCTCAAAACCGCGGTCGATGAACATGGCAACAAAGTGAGCGACGCCGGAGGCAGCGTGAACCTGGGCGTTGTGAAATTTAACAACATGGCCACCGGCCTAGACCTGCGGGACTGGGTCGTCAGCGGCAAATCCAAATCGCTCGGGTTCTGGAACAACCAGTATCCCAAAATTTTCGACCACCCGGTCAGCAGCCCCGTCCTTGAAGCCGTAACACATGCAGCCGTCGAACTGGGCAAGGCCCAGGGGCGCGTCGACAAAGCCCGCTGGGAAGCGCAGGCTCATCCGTTCGGCTGTTTTATCGCCGGCACGCCCATTTTGCTCAGCAACGGCGCTACGGCGCCCGTCGAACGGCTGACGCCCGGCCTGAGCGTTTTGTCCAAAGACGGCCATACCACCTACACCGGCGAGGAAAAAATTGCCATGGAGACCGACGTGCCGGTGTACCTCTTCGGCATCGACGACGGGGTGCGGCAGGACGTGCCGTTTTTCTCCGGCGGCCACCTGTTTTACACGCCGGAAGGCTGGAAAGCCATTGCCCCGGAAACAGCCATACAGGAAAACCCGCACATCAAAGTGGGCGCCCTGCGCCCCGGCGATTCGGTTTTCAGGGTGAAAACCACGGCGCCTTTTGCCTACGAACTGGTGCAGATCAAAGACTTTACCGTGGAAGTGCTGCCTGCCGGCAGCAGCCTGTACAGCGTACACCTGGTCGACGGCCTGCAGTATTACCACGCCAACGGATACCTCGTGAGCGCCAATTACCCGCAAATGACGGAGTGGCGCCTTCGGCAAAATTTTTCCAAACTCAGCGCCAGGGAACGCGCCTTCCTGCTCAACCACGTCAACGAAATCATCCCGCTCCTGCAGCACGCCATCGGGCCCTTCATTACCGCGCCGCTGCTGCGGGCCCTGCACCAGATCGAGCGCTCCTGATTCCTTTCCAGCAACCATTTTCCACATCGCCAAATACACAAGAAAAACATGTCCAAAGAAAACGACAGCCTGGACCTCGCTTCGCTCAACGCCCGTTTCGACCTCTTCCTGCTCGACGACGACCACTACGGACACATCAAGGAACTGCAACTGGACCAGAGCAACAACTCCGTTCTGGTTTTGACCAACGGCCAACCGTCATTTGAAAACACCGATGATCCCATCGTGATTGAAAACATCGCACGCGGGTACAACAAAGACCTGGATGGCGCCACCCTGTCCTTCGACTTTACCGTCGGTCAGGAGAAAAAACAATACGCCGAACTGATCTTCCCGGTCTCCTTTCCACCGGCAGAATTCCTGCAGGGCACCATCGGCGCGTACGACGACAAAAACACCAAAACATTCCAGATGGAAATCGCCGGAGTGCGCGACTGTTCCTACACGATTTTCAAAACCATGCTGGGCAACAAAATCACCCGACCGGACAACGTCACCGACGACTACCCGAAGTGGTCGCCAGCGTTTCCCCCGGCCGGCGATCCCAGCTGGCAGCAATACCCCTTCCGAATGGGCTACTACACCCTCTCGCTGCGCCGGCTGCATGCAGACCCAGGCCGGAACCTGAGCGAAGACATCAGCGATGTCGCCATCCGTATGTACCTTATAGAGAGCGATAAGGTCGTGCAGTCTATCCTGATCGCCAATGCCGCAATCATCACTGTCGACACCTTTAACGGAACGCTGAAGATCAGCCTGCACTGCGACGCCGAATCCATCCACCAACTATGGGACGGCGAGGGAGAATTTCCGGACACGCCTTTCCCCCTCATTTTCACGGTGTTGCTTGACGACGTGTCCGACACGCTGCAGGGCCTGTTGCAAACCGGCAGCTGCAAGCCGAACGAGTTCATCCTCTGGCAAGGAACGCGCATTGATAACTCACTGTAAAAAATTAACAACCAATACTTTACTGAAAACTTATGAGTTCCCTGACTATCGAAAGCCTTTACGGCATGGAGCCCGAAGCCTCCCAAATGCAGTCGAAGCAATTTGACTTGATCCTGCAAAACATGAAGTATTGCCTGCAAAACGGCGACTCCAAACACCAGGACTGGCTCAAAAACTTCATACAGGATACAGTCACCAACCTCCCCGACGACCGCATCAAGTCGCTGCAAGACGACAAGGTGAAAGACTTTTACAACAACCGGCTGGCCGTGGTGTACCTCGGCCGGGCCTTCGACAACATGACCGGCCAGGGCGCCCCAACCGTCAAACTGAACGACGAACAACACCGCCGGCTGGCCTTGTACCTGGCCGCAGGCATGATGAAAGAGCCCGGCTTCGCCTTGCAAAACGCGCAGTTGCTCAAGGATACCTACAAGAACTGCACCGATGTGGAGGACTACATCAACGACGCATCCAAAAAGTGGGGCTCCCTGCTGCTGAAAAAACTGTACTCCGAAAAAAGCAACCTCCTGGGCATCATGAAATCTTCGCCCGCAGAGGGCAACCGGCGCCTGTCCACCCAGCTCATCAAACTCAAGATGCTCGGCATGGACAAAGAGGCCAATGTTTTTTACAAAGTTCTGCTGCACAACCATGCCTTGTCGGCCATCGAACTCGTGGAAAACTCGGACCATCTCTGGCAGACAGGCATCGAAGCTTTTATAAAAGCCATGGAAATGGGCGATGCCGCGACAAAAGTGCTCGATGCCCAGTCTCACGCAAACGCCCTGGCCGTCAAGAAAGAGCTGGAAGAACTGATCAAACAAATGGGCAGCATCGAGGCCCTTGCAAAACGAATCACCTCTTTTGTCGGCGCCAGCACCTCGCCTAAAATCTGGTCCTGGCTCGACAATCTCTCCAAAGCCATGCCCGCCAAAGAACTGGAAAAAGCGAATGCGTTGGGCTGGGGCTCCATCTCCAATGGCACGACCCGGGCAGAGGGCATGTTCAAGATTTTAGGCGCCAAGACAGGCATGGGCGTGATCAAATCCCTGCGCTTTTTTGCCATCATGGGCGGCGTCGCAGCGCCGGTGTATTTTATCCTGAAACTCGACAAAAACGATCCGAAATACGCCGAGAAAAAGGCGCAATACGCCCTGCAAATTACCGCGGGCCTTTGCCAAGTCATGCCCGAATACCTTATCCCGGCTGCCGGCAGGTTTTTGAAAGGGTCGTTTTTAAAAATTCAGCGCAACCTGTTTTCGCCCAAATTCGAGTCCTGGACCGTCGTGGACGGCCTCAACGACGACATCCGTTTTTTGGAAGCGCGCGATCTGCAGAGCAGGGTGAAATGGTATGAGGAGGTCTTTTGCGCCACCCGCCGCGAGCTCCTGGAGGAGATCAAAAAAACCGTACCCATGACCGCCGAAGAGGAAAGCGCCTTTACCCTCGAAATTTCAGAAATGGACGTACAACTCAGGGCCGACATGGGCATAGAGGGCTTCTGGGGACGGGAGGTCGGAGCGCTGGTCGATACGGAAACCGGTTCGTTCAAAGGGCTTTCCGAAGTCGAATGGGGTATTGCCGAAGCCCGGTTCAAGGTTTTTTTCAAAGGAGTCGGCTTCCTGGTGGCCACAGGCCTGGCGATCATGTCTGTCATTGATTTTGTCGCCGATTTCAAGAACGACAAATCCACTGAGAAAAAAGTCCTGGACGCGCTGTCTATGGGTATTTCCATCAGCTTCGCCGCTTGCGCGCTGGCCGACACAGTGATTACGGGCATGGGCATTACTTCGGCTGCTGCCACTGCCGTGCCGGTGATCGGCGTCCTCCTGGCCCTGGGCGGACTGGCCATTGCTATTGTGACGATGGCCAACGAAAAAAAGCCCCAAAGCCCGGTCGATACTTTTATGAATGAAACCCTGATTCCGGCTTTCGGCAGCAACGGTTTTATTAAAGAACTGGATGCCAGCACGAAAGACTGGCAAGTCGACAAGCCGGTGCCGACGGTCAATCCCTATTCGCCGGCGAAAGACGGCGGCAAGAAAACGGTGAAGTCTCAACTGGCGATGGCCTGAAACGGCAGTTTTTTGAGAAGCAGGCGGATGCGGCAGGGTATAAAATCCTTTACCGCATCCGCCACCCGGCCACCCATCCAGCCGCCAGCGTCAGGGCGGCCACCAGCCAGAGCGCCGCATCGAGCCCCAGCCAATCGGCGGTCAGGCCAGCCACCAGCGCCCCGGCGGCGTAGCCCAGGTCGCGCCAGAAACGGAACACGCCCAGGCTCTCGGCGCGTTGGCGCGGGTGAGTATTGT
>JAEUUU010000032.1 GCA_016787345.1 Saprospiraceae bacterium
GTCGAGCAGGGCCGGCGGACCGGCAAATACGTTGAGATCGGTTTTGCTCGGGATACCATCGAGGCAGCCTTCGTTGGAATATTGCCAGAAGTGCCAGTCTTTACCCGTGCTCAAAACAGGCCGCTCATTGGAATAACGAGCAATCCAGAAAGGGTAGTTGTCGAACACCCCGGCCAGGTATTTTTCGTAAAAATGCTGGTTGGTGTAAATAATCGGCTTCACGTGCAGGGTCGCCTCTACCACCTGTAGCCAGATACGGGCCTCTTCGACCATAATCTCGCGGGGCATGCCGTCGCTGGTTTCAAAATCGAGCACCGGCGGCAAGTCGCCGGCTTTCATCTCCACTGTTTTGAGAAAATGTTGCGCCTGATCCCAACCGCAGCCGTAAGAGCGGAAAAAATGATAGGCGCCCCGGCGGATGCCCAGTCGGCTCAGCGCATCCCAGTTGCGACAAAACAAACTGTCGGTGTAATCGTGCCCCTCGGTGGCTTTTACGAACGCAAAATCCAGAACGTGCCTGTCATTCACCTCGTCCCAATTGATCCGTTGCTGGTAATGCGACACGTCGATCCCGTGCAGCAAGGGTACCGCGGGTTCAAAGTTTGCTTCCCGGCCCGTCCAGAACGGGTAAAGCAACAAAATGGCCAGGCTCAACGTGCGCATGATGCGGGCGAAAAGTTGATACAGATGGTATTCAGGAGCAAATGGAGGGGAAACAACCCGGTTCCCATCGGGTTGTGTGGCTGCGAAAATAATGCCGTCTTTTTCAACCCGTCTTCACCGACCATTCAATTCGTCTCCGGATAGCATTTTTTTGGACGAACGATATTCATCCGGAAGCGAATGACGGGGTTGGGTTTGGGGTTTTGGGTTTTGGGCGTTGGGTTTTGGCAAAAGGGTTGTTGCTGCTCTCGAATCAGGTTTTGGGTGTTGGGCGTTGGGTTTTGGCAAAAGGGTTGTTGCTGCTCTCGAATCAGGTTTTGGGTGTTGGGCGTTGGGCGTTGGCAAAAGGGTTATTGCTGCTCTCGAATCAGGTTTTGGGCGTTGGGCGTTGGGTTTTGGCAAAAGGGTTATTGCTGCTCTCGAATCAGGTTTTGGGCGTTGGGCTTTGGGCTTTGGCAAAAGGGTTATTACTGCTCTCGGAGATTGCTCAGGATTCAGCAAAAATTAGCTCCGCTCGCGCGAGGCTTCGCCTCGTGACATCTCCCGAGAGCAGCAATAACCCTTTTGCCAAAGCCCAACGCCCAAAACCCAACCCCCACCCCCTACTCTCCAAACGGCAAAAAACGATCGCTGGCAGCCTCGGTCGGGCGCAGCGGATGTGAGTGGAGGGCTTCTCCGTTCCCGACTTTTTCATACAGTGCGAGGTATTGGCGAGCCATTTTTTCCGCAGAAAAATGTTCGCGCACGTATTCGTGGCAATGTTGGCGGTCGAAAGTGTCGGCGTTTTTGACGGCCTCGATCACCTCTGTCTTTTTTACCGACAAACAGCCGAATTCGGAATAAAACGCTTCGACCTGGCCGTTCCAGGCCTCCGTTTTGGCCGAATCCTGCCCCACGATGACACGGGAAGGCGTTTCGCGCTTGCCCAACAATTCAGGCAGCGCGCCATAAGGCGTACCAAAAACCGGGCAACCGAAATACAAACTTTCCAATATAGCCAGACCAAATGGCTCGGGCCATAACGCCGGGAAAATCAAACCTTTGGACTGGTTGAGCAACATATTCCGGCCGTCAGCGCCGAGTACCCCGTGGAAACGCACGTGCGGACTGAGGGTGATGCGCAGCCCCTTGCGGAAATTGACCCGGGAGCCGCCAATGACGTGCAGGCGGGCGCCGGCCTGCCCGGCTACTTCGATGGCGCCGCGTACATTTTTACCACTCCAGGCGGCATTGCCCAAAAAGTGAAAAAACATGCGGCGCGCTTCCCAGTCGGGCTGACCATATTCAGTAAAATCGATGCCCGGATGCACATATACCTTCCCGCCGTGCCGGCGCGCATGGTTGCGCGACAAAAACACCGTGTTCGGATCGAGCTCGGCGCCGTCGGACGTATTGCGGTGGAGGGTAATCAGATAAGGCTGCCGCGGCAATTCGGGTGGAAGGCAATGAAAATGCACGATGTCAACGTCGGCAGGAATCTGCTCAACGATCGGCTTCTTTTCATTGATAATCAATATTTTGGCAAAGGGGCACACCGAACCTTTTTTCACGAGATAGATTACCTCGTGGCCCATTTGGTGAAGGGCTTTGCCGAGCCACCAGAGTATCCGTTCGGCGTCGTCGTAGGTCTGGATGGGGATGCGGCTATTATGGACAAGCAATATCTTCATTGGGAGTAAAAAGGCGAGCAATTCGGATTATGTACAAATTAGCAATTGGGACAAATGTCAACAAAAGGAAGGGATTATCCAGTTTGTAAACCGATAAACCGCGAAAAGTTTGCGTCCGACGACAGTGTTTTGTCTTCCAAGGGCAAAAAACCAACTTTGCGCCCCGGCAACATGCTCTAACCACAATCTGTATGTCGACCTACACCGAAACGCTTGAATTCCTCTTTGCGCAGCTTCCGATGTACCACCGAATCGGTCCGGCTGCCTATAAAAAGGACCTGACCAATACGTTGGCCCTGTGCGAGCACCTGGGCAATCCACACCAAAAATTCCGCAGCATTCACGTCGGCGGCACCAACGGCAAGGGCTCGGTGAGCCACATGCTGGCGGCCTATTGCCAGTCGATGGGGCTGAAAACCGGCTTGTACATCAGTCCCCATTACAAAGATTTCCGGGAAAGAATCAAGGTCGACGGCCAGTATATCCCCCGCAAACGGGTGGTCGATTTTGTGCAAAGCAACCGGGAGGCCATCGAACGCATTCAACCCTCGTTTTTCGAACTCTGCGTGGCCATGGCTTTCGATCATTTTGCCGGCGAAAAAGTCGACGTCGCCATCGTGGAAGTCGGTTTGGGCGGCCGGCTCGACAGCACCAACGTGATTACCCCCGTGCTGAGCGTGATCACCAACATCAGTTTTGATCACATGGATACCCTGGGCGATACCTTGCCCAAAATTGCTTTTGAAAAAGCCGGCATCATCAAACCCGGCGTCCCGGTGGTGATCGGCGAGACGCACCCGGAGTCGGCGCCGGTTTTTGAAGAAAAAGCCCGTTCGGTACAAGCGCCCATCTTTTTTGCCGATCAGGCCTATGCCGTGACGGAAAATCCCGAATCCACGCTCGAACAAACCTCCTTCACGGTGTACCGCCAGGGCGCCCCGCTCCCCGAGCCGCTGCATGTCGATGCGGCCGGGCCGTACCTGGCCAGAAATGTCGTGACCGTCCTGAAAGCCGTCGAAGAACTGGAACGGATCGGTTTTGCGCCCGACACGTCGCACGCAACTGCCCTGCCCGGCGCGCTGGCCCGGATTCGTCCGCTCACCCGGTTCATAGGTCGCTGGCAACTCCTCGGGCAGCAGCCCACGGTATTGTGCGACAGCGCGCACAACGAAGCGGGTATCCGGCTGGCATTTGAAAAAATTAAAACCTTGCCGTTCAATCGTTTGCATATTGTCACCGGCTTCGTCAACGACAAAGACACCGGCAAGGTGCTTCCCCTTTTTCCCGCATCGGCCCGTTATTATTTTGCCAAAGCCGACATTCCGCGCGGGCTGGATGCACAGATTTTACGCGAAAAAGCCGCTCTTTGTGGCTTGCAAGGCCGTGCGTACCGCTCCGTTGCCAATGCCCTTCGGGCGGCGCGACGGGCAGCGGCGCCCGACGACCTCGTCGTGGTCATCGGCAGTATTTTTGTGGTGGCGGAAGTGCTCTGAAAGCAACCCGGCGCCTGTTTTTTTCGACAGGACTTTTTATGACTGATCTTATGAAATCTTTCCTTCAATGGGTTTTCTGCGGGCTTTTGTGCCTTTTTGCCCTCGAAATCCGCCTGTCGGCCCAAAACACCGCCACCGTGCTGGGCCGCATTACCGACGCTTCCAACGAACAACCCGTGGAACTCGTCACCGTTTTTATTAAAGGCGGCAACACGGGCGTCACCACCGATGAAAACGGCCGTTTTGCCATTCAGGTGCCGGCCAATCAGCGCCTTACCCTGGGTTTCCGGCGCGTGGCGTACAAGGAAAGCACGGCCGACGTACTGCCCCTGGCGCCCGGTGCGCGTTTTGTCCTCGACGTAGCCATGGCGCCGACCGAATCCAACCTCGAAGTGGTCATTCAGGAGCGCCGGCTCGACGACGGCGGCATGGTCAGGGAGAAAAACCTGGAAAACCTGCGCCTTTTACCCAGTACCACCGGCAACCTCGAAAGCGTACTGCCCAGCATAGCCCTGGGCACCACGGTGGGGACCGGCGGCGAACTCAGCTCGCAATACCAGGTGCGCGGCGGCAACTACGACGAAAACCTGGTGTACGTCAACGATTTTGAAATTTACCGCCCCCAACTCATCCGCGCGGGTCAGCAGGAAGGACTCACGTTCCCCAATATCGATCTGGTGCGCGACCTGTCGTTTTCCTCCGGCGGCTTCCAGGCCAAATACGGCGATAAACTGTCGTCGGTGCTCGACGTCAAATACAAACGCCCCGACAGCCTGCGCGCCAGCGTGAGCGGCAGTTTCCTCGGCGCCTCCGCTCACCTGGAAGGCAGCTGGAAACCGAAAAAGGACGGCTACCGCGCTTTTCGCTACCTGGTGGGCGGCCGCTACAAAACCACCCGGCTGCTGCTCGGCAGCCTCGATGTGAAAGGGGAATACGTACCCGATTTTACCGATGTGCAAACCTATCTGACCTACGACATCAACCGCGACTGGCAGCTCGCCTTTATCGGCAACTACAACAAATCGCTGTATCGCTACGAACCGGAAAGCCTGAAACGCGCCTTCGGCCTGATCGACTATGCCCTTCAAATCCGCACCGCTTTTGAAGGCCAGGAGGTCGACGATTTTACGCAGGCCATGGGCGGCTTTTCCCTGACCTATTTGCCCGAACGGGAGCGCAATCCGCTGTACCACAAATTTTTAGGCTCCGTTTGGCGCAGCCAGGAAAACGAGCGCTTCGACATTTTGGGGTATTATATTTTGGGTGAAATTGAAGAAAATCTGGGCGCCGACGACTTCGGCGAAATCGTCAACGTGCTCGGCGAAGGCGTTCAACACACCTGGATCCGCAACTACCTCACTGCCGACGTGCGCAACTTCGAATACAAAGGCGGCATCGAACTGCAACGCGACGCGGCCGAGCAAAATCTCACCCGCAGCCATTTTTTACAGTGGTCGGTCAAATACCAGAACGAGGAAATTCTCGACAAAATCAACGAATGGGAGCGCCTGGACTCCGCTTTGTATTCGCTCCCCTACGACACCACCCAACTGCTCGTGCGCCGTACCCTGAAAACCCGCAACACGCTGAGCAGCAACCGGGTCAGCTTCTTTTTTCAGGATACCTGGACCTGGCGCAAACCCGGCCTGCGTGAATTTCAGATCAGCGCCGGCCTGCGCGGGCAATACTGGGACCTGAACAAAGACTTCTTCGTGACGCCCAGGGCGCAGTTGTTGTACAAGCCTCTGGATACCCGAAAAGACCTGTCGTACCGCCTGGCTGTCGGTTTGTATTACCAGCCGCCGTTTTATCGCGAATTGCGCGCGCCCACGGGTATCGTCAACCCAGGAGTGGTCGCGCAAAAAAGCGGTCACGTCGTGGCAGGTTTCACCTACGATTTTCTCTGGGGCCGCCGTCGGCCGGTCAAAATGCGCCTGATTACCGAGGTGTATTACAAACAAATGTGGGACCTGGTGTCGTACGACGTCGACAACGTTCGGGTGCGCTATTCGGGCCTCAACGACTCCCGCGGGTACGCTGCCGGCATCGACGTGCGCCTCAACGGCGAATTTGTACCCGGCGCCGAAAGCTGGATCAATCTCTCCCTGCTCCGTACCCGCGAACGTATCGACGGCATCGACCATATGCGCCGGGAAGTCGGGCAACGCGAGGGTTACATCGTCAATGACGTACCGAGGCCCACCGACCGCTTCCTGACCCTGTCGATGTTCTTTCAGGATTACCTGCGCCGCAACAAGAACTTCAAAATGCACATGAACCTGACAGTCGGCACGGGTTTGCCATTCGGCCTGCCCGACAACAATATCGTGTACCGCAACCCCTACCGCTTCGCGCCCTATCACCGGGTCGACATCGGTTTTTCGCTGCTGCTATGGGATTACAGCTGGCGCGGCCGCCGTCCCAACCATTTCCTGCGGTTCAGCCGCAATACGTGGGTCAGTTTCGAGGTGTTCAACCTGATGAAAGTGTCGAACGAGGCGTCGAATACCTGGATCAAAACCATTTACAACACCCAGTACGCCATCCCCAACTACCTCACCGGGCGGCGTTTGAATTTGCGGGTGAGGATGGATTTTTAAGAAAGCCAATTTTTTACAGCATTCCATTTGAAAACCGGGGAATCCCTACCTTTGCGCCGCTTTTGAAGCGCGCCCTTTACAGGTGTGTTTCCGTCCAATTGCTCGAATTTTATAACTCATTCATCCATCATGCCTTACCTCTTTACTTCCGAGTCTGTCTCCGAAGGACATCCCGATAAAGTAGCCGATCAGATCAGCGATGCCATTCTCGACGCATTCCTGACCCAGGACCCGGATTCCAAAGTCGCCTGCGAAACCCTGGTCACGACCGGCCTGGTGGTAGTTGCCGGCGAAGTGCGTTCCCACGCCTATGTGGATGTGCAGGAAACCGCCCGCCATACCATCGAAAAAATCGGCTACACCAAGGCTGACTATTATTTCGAAGCGAAAAGCTGTGGCGTCATCAGCGCCATTCACGACCAAAGCCCCGACATCGCGCAGGGCGTCGACGTGGGTAAAAAAGAAGAAGAACAAGGCGCCGGCGACCAGGGCATGATGTTTGGTTATGCGACCAACGAAACCGACAACTACATGCCGCTGGCACTCGATCTGGCCCACCTGCTGTTGTCCGAACTGGCCGCGATCCGCCGGGAAGGCAAACAGATGAAATACCTGCGCCCCGATGCCAAAAGCCAGGTCACCATTGAATATTCCGACCGCCACGTACCCAAAAAGATCGATACGATCGTAATCAGCACGCAGCACGACGACAACATCAGCCAGGAACGCATCGCCGCCGACGTTCGGCGCGTATTGATTCCCCGCGTCAAAAAGCAACTGCCTGCCCGGGTGCAAAAACTGTTTACCCAAAATATCCGCTATTTCATCAACCCTACGGGCAAATTCGTGATCGGCGGCCCCCACGGCGACACCGGGCTCACCGGACGCAAAATCATCGTGGATACCTACGGCGGTAAAGGCGCGCACGGCGGCGGTGCTTTCTCCGGTAAAGACGCCTCCAAAGTCGACCGCTCGGCAGCCTATGCTACCCGCCACATCGCCAAAAACGTGGTAGCAGCCGGCCTGGCCGACCAATGCCTCGTACAAGTCGCCTACGCTATCGGTGTGGCCGAGCCTGTCGGCCTCTTCGTCAATACCTACGGCACCTGCAAGGTAAAAGGACTCCACGACGGCGAAATTGCCGAGCGCCTCAAAACGATCTTCGACCTGCGCCCGGCCGCTATCGTGAAGCGCTTCGGACTTAAAAATCCGATCTTCTCCGAAACCGCCGCTTACGGCCACTTTGGACGCACGCCCGGCAAAAAATTCGTGGAAATCGGCCCCGAAAACGGCCCTACCCAAAAACTTTACGTCGAAACCTTCACCTGGGAAAAACTCGACGCCGTCGAAGACGTGAAGAAAGTGTTTGGCTTGTAAGGGCTGTTGGGCGTTGGGTTTTGGGCATTGGTTTTTGGTAAAAGGGTTATTGCTGCTCTCGAATCAGGTGTTGGGTTTTGGGTATTGGGTGTTGGCAAAAGGGGGGTTACTGCTCTCGGGAGATGTCACGAGGCGAAGCCTCGCGCGAGCGGAGCTAATTTTTTGTGAATCCGAAACATCCCCCGAGAGCAACAATAACCCTTTTGCCAAAACCTAAAACCTAATACCCAAAACCCTCTACACCGCTACCGGCGCCTTGATGGCGGGCCAGGGATCGTAATTCATCAGTTCAAAATCTTCGTAGCGGAAAGAAAAAAGGTCGCGGACAGCCGGGTTGAGCCGCATTTGCGGAAGCGGGCGCGGCGCGCGGGAGAGTTGCAATTCCACCTGTTCCAGGTGATTAAGGTAAATGTGTACGTCGCCAAAAGTGTGGACAAAATGTCCCGGCTGCAAATCGCATACCTGCGCGACCATCAGGGTAAGCAGGGCATAGGAGGCAATATTGAACGGCACGCCCAGGAACACGTCGGCGCTGCGCTGGTACAATTGACAGGAGAGTTGGCCTTCCGCCACATAAAACTGGAAGAGACAATGGCAGGGCGCCAGCGCCATGTTGGGGATATCGACCGGATTCCAGGCGGAAATCACGAGCCGGCGGCTGTCGGGGTTCTTTTTGATCGAGGCGACGAGTTCGCTGATTTGATCGACCACCTGTCCGTCCGGTCCTTCCCAGGAGCGCCATTGTTTGCCGTACACCGGCCCCAGATCGCCGTTTTTGTCGGCCCACTCGTCCCAGATGCTCACGCCATTGCTTTTCAGGTAGGCGATATTGGTATCGCCTTGTAAAAACCACAGCAATTCGTGAATCACGCTTTTCGTGTGTACCTTTTTGGTCGTTACGAGTGGGAAGCCTTCGTTCAGGTCAAATCGCATCTGATACCCGAAGGTACTGATGGTTCCCGTACCGGTGCGGTCCGATTTGCGCGCACCGTTGTGTAAAATATGACGAAGTAGGTCGTGATATGCCTGCATAAAGCTACATTTTGCGACAAAACTAAGGGGTTCACCCAAGAATTGCGCAGCTCCGGCGATTCTCTGATTGAAAATCAAACCACATGGCGCAACTTTGTCCCGCAGGATAAAACAATTTCTCTACCCAAACGTCCTATACCCCTGCCAACACATCCGAACACAAGATGCAATTCGTATTCCCGTACTTTCTGGCTGCCCTCGCCACCCTGGCTATTCCGATCATCATCCACCTGTTTTATTTCCGGCGGTTCAAGAAGGTCTATTTTACCAATGTCCGTTTCCTCAAGGAAGTAAAGGAAGAAACCAGCAACCGCCAGAAATTGCGCAACCTGCTGGTGTTGCTCATGCGCTGCCTGGCCATCATCTTTCTGGTACTGGCTTTCGCACAGCCTTTTATCCCGCGCTCGGGAGCGGTTAAAACCGGGGAAAAATCAGTCAGTATTTTTGTCGACAATTCATTCAGTATGAATGCCTTGTCGAAAGACGCCCCCTTGCTCGAACTGGCCAAAAAACGCGCCCGCGACATCGTGAGCGCTTACGCGCCCAACGACCGCTTCCAGATCATCACCAACGACTTTGAAGGCCGCGACCAACGGCTGATCGGCAAAGACGACGCCCTCAATCGCATCGAGGAAATCCGGAGCAGCCCGGCCACCCGCGACTTGTCCAAGGTGCTTATTCGCCAGCAACAGACCCTGTCGACCGGTATTGCCGACAACAAGATTGCCTACGTGATCAGCGACTTCCAACAAAACATAGCCGATCTGGGCAATTTCCGCGACAGCCTGCTGGAAGTTAATCTGGTTCCCATGCGGGCTGTGCGCGAAAACAACGTCTCCATCGATTCCGTCTGGTTTGAAAGCCCCGTTCAAATCCTCAACCAACCCGCCAATCTGCTGGTGCGCGTCAGCAACCGGGGAGAAGAAGAGGCCCAGGAAGTGCGGCTCAGTCTGCGCCACGACGGACAAACGAAGCCGGTGGGCACCCTGTCATTGCCCGCCCGCTCGACCCGCCTCGATACCGTCAGCTTTACCATTTTGCACCCGGGCTGGCACGAAGCGCGTTTGTCGCTGACCGATTATCCGGTCCAGTTCGACGACGATTACTACCTGTCTTTTTACGTCGCCGAACGCATCAACGTACTTGTTATCAATACGTTGCAGCCCAACAAATTTTTGGGCAAGGCATTTGCCGGCGCCAAATATTTCCAGATGGACAATGTGGACGCCAGGGCTATCGACTATTCCAAACTGGCGAACTATCAGTTGATCGTGCTGAACGAACTGCCGGCGGTGAGTTCGGGTCTTGCCCAGGAATTGAAAACATTTGCCCAAAACGGCGGCAACGTGCTGGCATTTCCACCGGCGAATGCCGACCTGAACGCCTGGAACGGCTTTCTGCAAAACTTCGGCGCGGGTAACCTCGGCGCCTACACCCCTACCCCGCGCCAGGCCAGCCAGATCAATACGGAGGAGTTTGTGTTCCGCGACGTTTTTCTCAACAAATCCGCCAACCTGCGCCTGCCTTCCACGCAGGGCAACTTCGCGCTCGCGCCCAACCGGGGCGAATACATCCTGACCTACCGCGACGGCTCGGCTATGCTGGCCAAATTTCCCGCCGGCGAGGGCGCCCTGTACGTATCCGCCGCACCGCTCGACGAGAATGTGAACGATCTGGTGCGCAACGGAGAAATCTTCGTCCCCATGTTGTTCAAAATGGCGATCGCGGGCACCAAAAGCCGGCAAATCGCCTACACTATTGGCCGCGACGAGGTGCTGGAAGCCAAACATCAGGTATCCGCGGCCGGCGAAAGCATTTACAAACTCCGCGCAGCGGCAGACGAAACCGCCAAACAGGAAAACGCCCCGCCGGAAGGCGCAGAATTCATCCCCGAACAACGTATTCTCGGCGCAAAAGTGTTGCTGACGCCCGGACCGCAAATCGGCGCCTCGGGCTGGTACAGGCTGGGGCTTAACCCCGATTCCACGCTGGCCGAATATGCCTTCAACTACGACCGCAAGGAAAGCGATCTGACCTACAAAACCGACGACGACCTGAAAGCCGGTCTGCCGTCCAACGTACACGTGCTCGACGAAGCGGAGGAAGCCAATTTCTCCCAGGTTGTCGACGAGCAAAACCAGGGCATCACGCTCTGGCGCTGGTGCGTGGTCTTCGCCTTGTTGTTCCTGGCCCTGGAAGGTTTGTTCCTGCGCTTGTGGAAGGTTTGATACCTCCTGGAATAAGGGGTAAATAACAAGCGGCGCGGCAGTATCAACTGCCGCGCCGCTGTTTTTTCTGGTTGAATATGCCGCTTAGTTATTCAACATCACCGGCATCACCAGCATCAGGATATCGCGGTCGTTGTTCTCTTCGACCGGCGTCAGGATGCCTGCGCGGGAAGGTGTGGAGAATTCCATTTTCACTTCGTCGGTGTCGAGTACGCCCAGCATTTCGACCAGGAATTTGGCGTTGAACGCGATCCGCATGGCGTTGCCCTCGTAGGTGCAGGCCATCTGTTCGGTGGCCTCATTGGAAAAATCGAGGTCTTGCGCACTCACGGTCAGGCTTTTATCCGAAATATCGAGCACCACCTGGTTGGTGGTTTTGTTGGCATAAATAGCGATGCGCTTGAGCGAATCCTGAAAGTCGCGGCGGCTCAGCAGCATGTGGTTGGGGTTGTCGACCGGGATAACGGCGTTGTAGTCGGGGTAACGCGCATCGATCAGGCGGCAGACGAGGTGCATGCTGCCGAAACTGAAAAAGGCGTTGGCTTTGTTGAAAGAAATTTTGACGGCGTCGTTGGCCGGCAGGGCGTTTTTGAGCAGATTGAGGGCTTTTTTCGGCAGAATGAAGGTTGAGGTCACTTCGCCGGCCAGTTGGTGCGTGCTGTATTTCACGAGTTTGTGCGCGTCGGTTGCCACGCAGGTCAGTTTGTTGTTGTCGACCTGGAAATACACACCAGTCATGGCCGGGCGCAGTTCGTCGCTGGAGGTAGCGAACACCGTTTTATTGATGGCTTCCAGCAGAAACTGGCTGTTGAGTTTTACCGTATCGACGGCATCGGGTTCGGGGATATTGGGGAAATCGGCGCCGTTTTCGCCGGCCAGTTTGTACTTGCCGTAGGAAGAGGTGATTTCGATGCCCCAGTTGTCGGTATTGACGGAAAAGGTGACCGGTTGTTGCGGAAGCGCTTTGAGTGTATCCAGCAAAATACGCGCCGGCACGGCCACGGTAAAATCGTCGTCGGCCAACACTTCGATAGCCGTGGAGATACTGGTTTCGAGGTCGGTCGCCGCGATAGTCAGTTTTTTATTTTCAACTTTAAAGAGGAAATCCTCCAGGATCGGCAGCACGGGATTGGAACCGATAGCGCCCGAAGCGATGGAAAGTTGTTTGAGCAATTCGGTCGAAGAGACGCTGAATTTCATGGATTTCGGATTTATGATTGATTGTCAGTAATTTGGACAAAAACTTGCCCGCAAAAGTAAAATGCCCGAGCCGGCTTTTTGTGGAAAAAAACTAACAAGCTGTTGAAAAAGGAAAAACTACTTTTGCAGCCTTTTCCCGCAAGCCTTTTGCGGGCCAGGTAAACCGCAGTTTGGCCCATGCCGCGCCGTCCACAACAAGCATCTTTTCAACCCGACCGCAAAACACCGCCCCCGATCCGGGAGGTGCAACAACTGGAACTACCCCGCCCGGAGTTGTTCGTGCTCGACAACGGCATCCCCGTGTACGTACTCGACTATCCCGATCAGGAAATCGTCAAGATCGAGGTGGTGTACCGCGCAGGGCGCCCCGACGAGCACAAGCGCCTCGCCGCGCGTGCTACGGCCCGTCTTCTGCGCGACGGTACCCGCCACCGGACCGGAGCAGAAATGGCCGAACTTATTGATTACTATGGTGGTACGTTCAGCATCCCGACCAACCTCGACACGTCCAATTTCATTCTGGTCGGTCTGAAAAAATACGCTACCGAGTTGTTGCCCGTCTTTGCGGAGGCTTTACAAGAACCCGTTTTTCCCGAAAATGAACTGGAAACCTTCCGCCAGACGCATATCGCGGAACTGCTGGTCGAACTGGAAAAACCGGAGGTACGCGCCTACCGCGAAATCACCGAACGAATCTTCGGAAGCCACCATCCATACGGCTATAATTCCATGCCGGCCGATTACGAAGCGCTTACCAGAGACGATCTGCTCACGCATTTCGAACGCTGCCACACGCCCGAGCGTTGCCGCATCTTTGCCAGCGGGCGCATCGACCGGGTTTTGCTCGACCAGATGAACAACTTGTTCGGGCAAGGCCACAAAGTGCTGAATTTACCGGTACAGGAAACGTTCGTGCTCCCTTCCGGTACCGCCTCCCAACCCGAAACCATCCATCTGCTCCACCCTGATTCCTTGCAAACCGCCATCAAGATCGGCCGCCGTTTATTCAACCGGCGGCATCCGGATTACGATGGCATGTTTGTGCTCAACACTCTGCTCGGCGGCTATTTCGGATCGCGACTGATGATGAATATCCGGGAAAAACGCGGATTTACCTACAATATCTACTCCACCGTCGACGCCATGCTGCACGATGGTTGCTTTTACGTGGCCACGGAGGTAAATTCGGACAAAACAGCCGCTACCATCCGGGAAATTATGGCCGAAATGCAGCGTTTGTGCACACAACCCGTACCGGAAGAGGAATTGAGCATGGTCAAAAACTACCTGCTGGGCATGCTGCTCAACGGCCTCGACGGCCCGATGAACACCTCCGATCTGGTGCGCAACCTGGTGACCGACGAGTTGCCCTGGGACGCTTTCGAACGCATGGTCGAGACGATTCGAAGGATCACACCCGACGAAATTCAATCCCTGGCCAGGCGTTATTTCCAGCCTTCCGAATTCTGGATCGTGACCGTGGGATGACCGGCGGCTTTCGACGCATTTTTTCCCCCTTATTTAAATATTAAACTCTTGTTTTTGCCATAAAAAACCCAAAAACCTGCTTAGTTTTGCCCGCTTTTGAAAAAACCCGATCCATCAGATCTT
Source organism: Saprospiraceae bacterium (assembly GCA_016787345.1). Lineage (GTDB taxonomy): Bacteria > Bacteroidota > Bacteroidia > Chitinophagales > Saprospiraceae > M3007. The sequence goes on from JAEUUU010000032.1 coordinate 13,875, forward strand.
AAATACCTCCAACATTGAACTTATTTAGATTTTTCAAGCAGGAATTAGCCGTCGACCTGGGCACCGCCAACACCCTGATTATGTCGAACGGTGAAGTGATTGTAGACGAGCCCTCCATCGTAGCCATCGACCGTAAAACCGGAAATACCATCGCCGTGGGTCAACGTGCCATGCAAATGCACGAAAAAACCCACGAAAATATCAAAACCGTTCGCCCGCTCAAAGACGGAGTGATCGCCGACTTTCAGGCTGCAGAAGCCATGATCGAAAGCATGATCCGCATGGCCGGCAAACGCAACAACCTGTTCAGCCACCTCAAAATGGTGATCTGCATCCCCAGCGGCATCACCGAAGTGGAAAAACGCGCCGTATTCGACTCCGCCGACCACGTCGATTCCAAAGAAACCTACCTGATCCACGAACCCATGGCTGCCGCGCTCGGTATCGGTCTCAACATCGAGGAACCGGTGGGCAACATGGTCATCGACATCGGCGGCGGTACCACGGAGATTGCCGTCATCGCGCTCTCGGGCATCGTGTGCGACCAAAGCATCCGCATTGCCGGCGACGAGCTCACGACCGACATCATGAACTACATGAAACGTGAGCACAACATCCTGATTGGCGAGCGTACTGCCGAGCAGATCAAAATCAATGTCGGTTCGGCATTGCACGAACTCGAAAATCCGCCGGCCGATTACGCCGTTAATGGCCGCGACCTGATGACGGGCATTCCGAAACAGATCAAAATCAATTACCAGGAAGTCGCCTATGCCATCGATAAAAGCATCAGCAAGGTTGAAGATGCCGTGCTCAAAGCACTGGAACTGACGCCGCCCGAGCTGGCTTCCGATATTTACAAAACCGGCCTTTACCTTACCGGCGGCGGCGCCCTGCTGCGCGGCCTGGCCAAGCGCCTGGAATCGAAGACCAAACTGAATGTTCACGTCGCTGAAGACCCGCTTCGCGCGGTCGTTCGCGGCACCGGTATGGCCCTCCAGAACTCTGACAAGTATTCGTTCCTGATCGACCGTAAAAGCGTCTGACCTGACCGACCATGCGCGCCCTGCTCCAGCTATTTCTCCGAAACGGCGGCTTTTTCATATTCGCCGTACTGGAGCTGGTCTGTTTTTACCTGATCGTCAACTTCAACCCGGATCAGGAAAAAATCTATGCCCATACCGCAACCCTGGTCGGGGGCAACATGAACAAGCGCTGGCGCAATATGATCGACTATTACCATTTGCCCGATCGTTTGAGAGAGGTGTCGGCGGAGAATGATTCGCTGAAAACGATTTTGTTGCGGATGCGTACCGTTCAGGTGCCTTACCGGGATACGTTTTTTACGGTCAGCTATGATACGCTGCGCAAAAAAATGTACCGCCCTGATTTTGAATTTATTGCCGCACAGGTCATCGGCAACAACATCGGGGGGAGCAGCAACTGGATTACGCTCAACCGGGGGAAAAGCGACGGTATTACCGAAAATTCGGGGGTTGTGACACGCAATGGCCTGGTTGGGATCGTGCGCTTCGCCGACAACAATTTTTCGATGGTCATGTCGCTGCTCCATCGCCAAACCAAAATATCGGCCAGCCTGAAAAACAGAGGGTTTTTCGGGTCGCTGGTTTGGGACGGCAACGATCCGGGTGTCATGACGCTCAACGACATCCCCAAACACGTGCCGATTCAGCCCGGCGATACGGTAATCACAAGCGGATACTCGCTCCTTTTCCCCAGAGACTACCCGATCGGCGCGATCGAATCATACGACACCCCCTCGGGCAGCAATTTCTACTCGATCCGGGTGCGGCTTAGCCAGAATATGGCCGATGTTCGCGATGTTTATGTCGTAAAAAACATCTTCTACACTCAAATCGATTCATTGCAAAGGCGCGCAAAGGATGAACAATAGCGGCTTTTTTCTCCCCAACTTGTGGCGGTTCCTGGGCCTTTGGGCCGTGCAGGGCCTGGTATTGATACAAATACCATCGGTCGTGGGGTATAGCCTGTTCAACGTCATTCTGTACCCGCTGTTTATCTTCTTCCTGCCCATGTCTATGCCGCGCGCCGGATCGGTTGCGCTGGGCTTTTTGATCGGACTGATGGTCGATTTCGTGTACGGGTCGCCTGGTATTCATGCCAGTGCAGGCGCTTTTTCCGGTTATGTTCGACCGACTGTCCTGGGCTTTTTTTCCCCGCGCGGCGGGTTTACCGGTAAAGAACTGATTCCTTCACCGGAATACCTGGGCACGTTCCGGTATATGCAGGCAGCCGGTTTGTTTTTCATTTTCCACTTGTTCTGGTACTTCTCCGTCGAGGCATTTACCTTTGTTTATATCGGCCAGATTACCATGAAAACGATCACCTGCTGGTTGCTCAGCATGATTTTTGTATTTTTTTACGGATTTTTGTTCAACCCGAAAATCTGAATTTTTCCTTTCGATTGCACAGCGCTGAATCGACACCATGACCGCAGCAGTTCTCCGGCAACGCAATATCCGCATTGCAATTCTGATCGGCTCTCTGGCACTTCTCGCCAAAGCAGCCCAGTTACAACTGTTCGACTCCTCCTACCGCAAACGCGCCGACGCCACTACGATCGACAAACTGACCGCCTATCCGCCGCGCGGACTGGTGTTTGACCGCAACGGCAAACTGATCGTCAACAACAACGCGATGTACGATCTCATGGTAACCTACAGCCAGGTTAATCCTGAAATGGATACCATGAAACTGTGCAATCTGCTGAATATCACGAAAGAAGATTTCAAACTGAGAATGACCAAGGACTGGCGGAGCGGCAAATTCTCCAAAAAGGTTCCTTTCGTTTTCTTCAGTAAAATGTCGGACCGCACCTACGCCACCTTGCAGGAATGTCTGTACGAGTTTCCGGGCTTCTTCGTCCAGGTGCGCAACATCCGCGGCTACCCTTACAGCGTTGGCGCCCACGTGCTGGGCTATATCAACGAGGTCGACCCCCGCGATATCGCCGCCGGCAAGGGTATCTACGCCCCGGGCGACTATATCGGCGCGGCCGGACTTGAATTTGAATATGAACCCTACCTTAGGGGCCGCAAAGGCGCTTCTTATTTGCTGAAAGATAACCTCGGGCGTATCGTCGACAAATTCGAAGGCGGCTCGCTGGATACCATGGCCGTGTCGGGCAGCGACCTCGTTTCGACCATCGACATCGAGATGCAAGCCTATGGCGAACGCCTGATGACCGGCAAAACCGGCTCAATCGTGGCCATTGAACCGTCGACCGGCGAGATCCTGTGTATGATCAGCGCGCCGACCTACGACCCCAACCGGCTCATCATGACCCAGGAGCGCGGACAGGTGTTCAGCGAATTGCTGACCGATACCCTGAAACCTTTTTTCGACCGCACGGTGATGGCCAAATACCCGCCCGGCTCGATCTTTAAAACCGTGGTCACCCTGGTCGGATTGCAGGAGGGCACCCTTTCTCCCGAACGCGGCATGAGCTGCAACGGCGGTTATTTTTACGCCGGCCGCTTGTATAAATGCCACAACCACGCCCACCTCAACAACGTGGTCGATGCCCTGGGGCACTCGTGCAACACCTACTATTTCAGTGAGTTTCGCAACATCGTCGATAAATTCGGGTTTGGCAACCCGCAAAAGGGTCTCGATGTGTTCAATGAATATTGCAAGGAGTTCGGTCTGGGCCAGCAACTCGGCATCGACTATCCCAACGAAAGCGCGGGCAACCTGCCGAGCTCGAAATTCTACGACAAAGTCTATCCGAAAAAACTGGGCGGCTGGCACTCCCCTACCATTATGTCGATGGGCATTGGTCAAGGCGAATTGCAACTCACCACACTCCAGATGGCCAATCTGGCTGCCTGCATCGCCAACCGCGGCCACTGGTTTCCGCCGCGCCTGGCCAAAGAATTCATGGATAAAAACGGCAAAATCGATCCCAAACACTTTGAACCAGTCAAAAGCAGGATCGACAAGCGTTATTTCGACTACGTCGTGGAAGGCATGGCCGCCTGCGTCAACCGAGGCACCGCGCACGCCTCCGCTATCCCCGACATTCAACTCTGCGGCAAAACCGGCACCAGCCAAAACCCGCACGGCGCCGACCACTCCGTCTTCTTTGCCTTCGCACCCAAAGACAATCCGAAAATTGCCATTGCCGTATACGTGGAAAATGCAGGCTGGGGCGGTTCGTACGCTGCGCCGATCGCAAGTCTGATGATTGAAAAATACCTGCGCCCCGATCACAACATCCTGCCCGAACGCCTCAAAATCGAAGAAAAGATGGTCAACACCTGGATCATCAAACGCCCGCCCGGCGTACGGAACGTTGCAACAGTCCAACCCGCCCGCAGCCCTGCCGGCCGGCGCGACAGTCTGCCCGAACCCGCCGACCTGCCGGTCGATGCCCCCCAGGGCTATTTACTGCCTTCGGGTCCCAATGCCGCGCCTGGAAGGGATACAAGGAAACGATAGCGTTTTTTTGATTTACGATATTCGATTTGATCGATATCCGATTTACGATTTGATTTTTGAAAGAGGATTTTTGATAGAATCAATCGAAAATCCTTAAATCTTCAATCAAATCGTAAATCGGATATCGATCAAATCGAATATCGTAAATCGTATCGGATTTACTGCCGGAACGGATCCGAGAATCGCGGATCGCTCAGCAGCGTTTCGTCGGTCAGCGTGTGCAGGAAGGCGATGAGCGCCAGTTTTTCCATGCTGTTGAGGTTCATTCTTTTGGGCGAACCGTCGGCGTTGCGCAGGTTTTTATCGAGCGAATGGTGCGGCTGAATACCGTGGTCGTAATGATCGATCACCTGTTCGAGCGTATTGAAGCGGCCGTCGTGCATATAGGGCGCCGTGAGGGCGATATTGCGGAGGCTCGGGATGCGGAAACGGCCTTCGCCAAGACCCTGGTCGGCATAAGCCAGATCGAGTCCGTTGTTGGCCGCTCCTTTCAGATCGTCGCCGCCGCCGCCAAACGTGCCGCCGCCGGTGGAGCCGTATTCGCCGCCGGCAAAGTCGGGCGCCGCAAAATTGGGCGCGGCATGGCAACGGGCGCAATTGGTGCGGGCGCTGAAAAACAGATCGTGACCCATTCTTTCCATCTGCGAATAGCCAACGAACGACTGGCGCTGCTCGGCATCGAAACGGGAGTTGGTGGTGGTGATGGCACAAACGAACTGCGCCAGCGCGTTGCCGATAAGATCTTCCGTAATAACTTTTGAGCCGAATGCCGCTTCGAAGAGCGCCGGATAGTAACTGACGTTGGACAGTTTGCGCTCCAGATTGGCCATTTCTTCCATGCCCATTTCGATGTGGTTCTGGATCGGTTTGGTGGCCAGCTCGTTGACGTTTTGCACGCGGGAATCCCAGAACAGGTTGTTGTTGAAACCGGCATTGAGAATCGCCATGGAGTTGCGCGGCGTCACTTTGCCTTCAAAACCCACGCTGCCAGCCTTGCCGTCGCTGAACGCCAGTTCCTGTTTGTGGCAGGAGGCGCAGGAGATACGATTGTTCAGCGACAATTGCGGGTCGTAGAAGAGCACACGGCCCAGGGTAGCGCCGGCGTCGGTGATATTGGGGTTTTGCGCGTTGAAGCCGAAGCCGAAACCTGAAAAATCACCATTAAAAAAGAAAAGGGTGTCTCCTTCCGGTGTGATGATAAAATTGAGCGGACCGCTGTTGATCACACCGAATTCAGGCGGGAGGTTCAGCGCGTAGGAATACGGCTGGTCGGGCAAATTGGGCTGCCGGCCCAGGCCCGAGGTCAACGGGTCGGCTTTGCACGCTGCAAACCAGATCAGGCCGCCCAGCGCGATAGTTACCAGGGAAAATTTGATTTTCATGAAAACAGATTTTTTAAAAGATGAGCAGGAAAGTGGGACAGGTTCAACAAATATAATCTGTTCAGGCGTATTTCTACATGCCATTGTGTTCGTGTAGACGCAAGAAATCCGAAAAACGTTGGGTCAGTCGCGGGTAATTGGTCGATTTTCTTTAAAAATAATGGTTCAAAAACAACCCGACGGGTGGTATGATATCTGCCGCAAAACCGAAATCGGGCACAACGCCGATGATCAGGGCAGCTTCGGTGCCGATACTGATGCGGGGATGCACGAAATACTCGATCCCCCAAACGGGCCCGCCGCCCAGAAACGCGGTGTCTTCGCTTTGGTCGTTTCCGGGCACATTCAGGTCGCCGGCCAGCAGCACGAAGTCGAAGCCCCGGGTATAGGCCCAGCGCCCGCCCAGACTGCGGCGTTTTTCCCAGCCCATGGCGATGTTGAGTTGCGGATCGCCAAAGTCGGAGTTCTCGTCGGGCACGATGTGCAAGCCCAGCGAAAACCGGAACGCATGGCGGTTTTTAAGCCCAAAGGTTTTAAAATGAATCAGGTAAGGGCCGGCTTCGCGTGGATCGGAGCGATTGAGCGGGATCAGTTGCGTGACCAGGGGCGTCATATTCAACCCGATACTTTTTCGGTAGCCCAGTTGTTCGGGCCGTACCAGGCTGTCGCGGAACGACTGAGCGGAAAGCGCCCCGACACTCGCCGCCAACAACAGAAGAAGAGCAATTTTTTTGAACATGGCTTAAAAGGCAAAGTGAACAAACAGGGAGGAGGGAAGCAAGGGACGCCACTGAAATTCGCTGATCGGGTCGCGGCGGACGTCCGGCGGCGCATCGATTTCTTCATAACCGCTTTGATAAACGGCGTAAATCGAACATTCGGTCGTGAGCGCCACCCGAGGGTGCACCCGCCATTGAATGCCCAGAACGGGTCCGCCGCCGAAGCCGCGGTTTTGCGTTTTCAAAAACGAGGTGCCGAAAAAGCCGCTGGTCAAAACCTCTTCGTTTTGAAGGGAAAACACGCCGTCGATGCCCCAAAAAAAGGCGAGTTGGCGCGACATGGGCTTGACCCATTCATACCCGATCCGGATATCGGCGCTGACTTCCTTGGTATCGGTGATAAAACCGTTGAGATCGGAATCGCTTTTGTCCCGAATACCGAAATTGAGCCCCATGCGCCAGCGGCGCCGGTCCATTTCGCCGTAGCGCAGACTGATCAGATAGGGATCGGTCGTCAGGTTGTTGCTGGTACTGCCAAATACGCTGGTAAGGGTATTGGTAATGTTGAGGCCGACTTCCAGGCGGCGGTTGTGGCGGGTGGAATCGGCCCCTGGCGACTGGGCCAAGAGTCCGAGCGGAAGTAGTAGAAACAGGATCAGGTGTGGCTTCATAAAAGAAAAAATATTTTTAGCCGAAACGAATTTGCCGGAAAAGATGCGGCGGAAAGCCGAATTGGCCGGGTTAAAATTTTCCTAAATATTTTTCAGACCGGACAAAAGCGGCCGTGCGATTACTTTTAGCCTTCAAATTCAGGACATGTCGAAAAGAAAAACACCGGCCGAAACGCCGTTACAGTCGCTCGAACCGGAGCGCCCCCCTGCCCGGGTGCTTTGGGTATATGCATTGGGGCAGTTGGGCTGGTCGTTGGCCGCCTACGGGGTATCCAACCTGTTGATTTATTTCTACATGCCGCCGGAGACGGGGCAGCCCATCTTTCCGCCCTTTGTCTTTCAGGGCGCCGTGCTGGGCGTGTTTACCCTGATCGGCATCCTGAGCGCCGCCGGCCGGTTCTTTGACGCCGTGATCGATCCTTTGGTTGCCAACTGGAGCGATCGCTCCAAAGCGCCGGGCGGAAAACGCCGCTGGTTTTTGGCGCGGGGCGCCGTGCCGTTCGCCCTGTTTGCGACGCTGGTTTTTTACCCGCTTAATACCGCCGAAAGCGCCGGCAATTTTGCCTGGATGGCGTTTTGCCTGCTGTTTTACTATTTTTTCTTTGCTTTTTACGTCATTCCCTACACGGCGCTAATCCCCGAGCTGGGGCATTCGCCGCAGGACCGCATGAAGATCAGCACCCTGATTTCGATCACCTGGGCGCTGGGCTTTATTGCCGGCAATTCGGCCTATGCCCTGCAAAGTTATTTTGAGGCACAGGGGCAAAACAGCGTGCAGGCTTTTCAAACCGCCCAGCTGCTGCTCAACGGCGCGGCCCTGGTCTTTATGCTGATTCCCGGTCTGTTTTTGAATGAAAACCGCTACGCCCGGCAGGCGCCGTCGGATCACCGGTTGCGGCATGCGCTGCGGGTGGTGATGGGCAACCCGAATTTCAGAACCTTTCTGGCCTCCGATCTGATGTACTGGCTGGCCTTGAATTTTATCCAGCTGGGCATCGGATTTTACGTCACGCTCCTGTTCGGCCTCGACAAATCGTACGCCTTCGTGTTTTCGCTGGTGAGTTTTTTGTGCAGCTTCGCTTTTTACGCGCCCGTGCTTTGGCTGGAACGCCGCCTGGGCAAACGGCGGCTTATGCTGAGCGCCTTTTGGCTGTTTATCGGTCTTTTTATAGTTGTCGGAGGGTCGAGGTCGCTGCCCTTCCCCAAGGAGATGGTCTTGTACGTGCTGGGCGTGGTGGCGGCGGGACCGCTGGCCGTATTCGGCATATTGCCCAATGCGCTCATCGGCGACCTGGTGGAGCAGGAAGAAAAAAGCAGCGGGCAGCAGCTGGCCGGCATGTTTTTCGGCGTGCGGGCTTTTGTGATGAAGGTCGGCATATCGCTGGCCAACCTGCTTTTCCCTTCGCTGTTGCTGTTGGGCCGCAGTGCCGACAACCCCGCGGGCGTGCAGCTGACCACGGTCATGGCCGTCGTGTTTTCACTGGCGGGGTGGCAGTTTTTCCGGAAATTTCAGGAGGAGCGCCCAGGGCAAACGCATTAAAATAATAACTGACCGCCGTACGAATGCAGGTGATTAGCCCAAACATTTTTTGGGAAATCAGGCGGGCCGTTTCGAGGGACAAAATCAGGTGTGCGAAGCAAAAAATCCGCGTCAATCCGGGTCATCCGTGTCATCCGCGTGGCTATCCATTCCCCGTGATCCTTGTTTATACCTCGTGTTTCCTCGTTTCTTTTTCGAGGGTTTCGGAAGTGTGGATAGCCACGCGGATGACACGGATGACCCGGATTGGCGCGGATTTTCTAAAGGGTTTTTCCTTATTCCACAAGATAAATGGCCAACAGGGCCTTGCCGACCTCTTCCCCTTTTTTCCTTTCCTAAGCCGATGAAGATTTTAATGCGTTTGCCCTGGGAGGAGCGCCCTACTGTTTGACTACTTCCACTTTGTACACGATGTAGTCCGTTTCGCCCTGCCAGGGGAAGGCGTCGACGAGTTCGCGGTAGTAACAGGTCACGACTTTGCCCTCGTTGACGCGCAGTTGTTCGGCCACGGCGCCGTCTTTGGCGGAAAAACTCCAGACGCTGAGCTGGGTCATCATATCGGTGCCGGCCAGTTGCAACTCGCCTTCGTAGGTCTTGAACACGTAGCCTTTGCGCGATATTTTGTACAAAGTGCCCGTGCGCGTGCCGTCGCTGACGGTATAGGTGCGCCAGAAATAATACCCGGCAGCGACCAAAAGCCCCGCCAGCAGGCCACCCCAAAGAATAATTCGGGTGACGCGGCGGGCTTTTTCCTTTACTTTTTGCATTTCTATTGCCATGGGGAAATCGTATTGAGTGGTGAGCGGGAAAAGACGGTGCAAAGGTCTGATTCAGGTGGAAAAGTCGGGAACTTTTGGGTCAAATTTACACCCTTAACTTTGAAAGGGGGCGAAAGCCGAAAAATCCCGGAAAACGGGGTGCTTATCCCGAAGAAAAGTCGGAAGAAGATGAAAAGCCCCATGGACGATTTGGAAAATCCATCGCCTTCCGATAAGTTTGCATAAGCCAACACTGAATGTAAACAAATGCCCCCTTGTTCCCGCCTGTTTGTAGCAACCCTGTCCCGGCACCTGGTGTGTTGGAGCAGGGTTGTTTTTTTGTTCTACTCTCGTTAACAATTATTGCGGCTATCCAGCCATTTTGGTTGGGTTGATGCAATGGGAGGGGGGACAAAGTGAAATTGGCCGTAGAGTCGGGGGGACGGGAAACCTTAGTTCACTACAACGACAAAATAGATAAATATGTCAGATAATAAATCAAATAATGAAGCACCAAAAGGATCGCTAGAATACCCTACTGGTACTGGAGGGACAGGTCTTTCAGGTCATAGTAGTCAAATATTTAGTGAAGGATCTATTATGGTCTCGAACAACTATGGGGTTGTAAACATTATAAAAAATTCTGACGATTATTCGCACCAAGCATTGATACAGAGTATAAGAGAAAGAATAATTAAACTTATACCCTTTGAAGATATTGTTACTAATTTACAATATCTAAGAGGTTTATCAGGTGAGCGGCAGACGAAAGAAAAGATAATTTTGAATTTATTTGGAGCAGATTCAATAAAATTTAGAAAGAAAAAGTCTTCTTTTGCAGAGGTGTCATACTCTTTTAGTGGATTTACATTTAGTGTGCCAATTTCAGAAAAATTCTTCGAAGATGATTCAATTGAGTCTGACTCGAAAAAAATTTTCAATGACTTGAAACTTGCCATATTCGAGAATAATAAGATAAATTCAAAGATAGAGAGTTTTAAAGAATCTAAAGAAAATCAGCCCCCACCAGAGGTCTTATCCAATATTGATATTGTATCAACGCTTTCAGTTATTAATGACAGAGTTAATATATGCACTAATAGCCTTGGAGCAAAATTTAGTCAGACAATATATTCCATGATTAATTATACTTCGCTAATTGAAAATATAATATCAAAAATTGGGCATAAAGAATTTAAAGACGAAGGAATTATGCATTCTAAAGTTGTTGCAGATTTAGAGAGACGGCTGTCAGATAGCCAGGAAATTATTAAATCTGAATTTGATGTACTAAGCGGCAAAGCAATAGGCACTCTTGGTATATTGACTGAGTTAGAAATGCGTCGATTGGTAGTCGAAAGGCTTGTGTTTTTGGATCGAAAACGTCAAAACTGGACTAAATTTCTTGTGATTCTTTTCATGCTTCTTTTCATGTTAAGTATTGCTGGCTTAATCTATTTTAATGTTATTAAAGAGTACCTTCCTCAAGGAAAGACATTCATCGCAGTAATTCTTTGGAGCGTTATTGGTAGCTTTGCATCAATGATATATAGATTTAATAAAATACCAGTATATGATTTTGGCGATACTTTAAAATGGTTGCTCACAAGGCCAGTTCAAGGGTTGACACTTGGTGCTGCCTTATATCTGGTATTAATTTCTGGACAGTATTTTTTTACCGGGCAGACAGGTGACATATCAAAGAACCAAGAGATAGTATTATTTATATCGTTTTTACTTGGTTTTAGCGATAGATTTACAGAGAATGTTTTCAATGCTTTAATTGATAAATATTCCTATAAGCAATCAAATACCAAAGAAAAAGACGCTCCTGGTAATCTAGAAAAGTAGTGAACACAGCTTCTTTGCCAACCGCTCGCTAAACGCGGCGGTGTGACAAGGAAGCAACCGTCAGATTGTGAAAAAAATCCCCTTCGCCCCTTCTCCATCCGCCCAAACCAGCTATATTTGACCCATTGCCGCCCGCCGGCACCACCAACGAAAACGCCATGCGCCACCGCAGCGGACAAAACCGCCAACAATTCGGCCTCTTT
>JAEUUU010000044.1 GCA_016787345.1 Saprospiraceae bacterium
GGCCGTCATCGCCCGGCAGGAACTCGAACTGGCCCGGCAGCGCGGCTATCTGCTTTTTGGTCTGCTGGCCATCGCGCTGACCGGCGCGTTGGCTTACTTTTTCTGGATGCGCACCCGCGCCAAAAAACGCGAGGCCGAATATCGCGCGGCCCTGCACGAAGCCGAAACCCGCCGGCTCAAAGAACTCGACCGCGTGAAATCGACCTTTTTTGCCAACATCAGCCACGAGTTCCGCACACCGCTCTCGCTGCTCATCAGCCCTTTGCGCGAACTGGAAACCGGCGCCCGCACCGGCAACGCAAAAATGTACGCCATCATGCGCCGCAACGCCGAACGCCTGCTGCAACTGGTCAATCAACTGCTCGATCTCAGCCGGCTGGAGAACGGCCGGCTCCAGCTCGAGCCCCGCCCCGGCAACCTGAGCGCGGCCCTGCGCTCGATCGCGGGCTCGTTTGAAAGCCTGGCCGACCGCAAGTTGATCCATTTCGACGTGTTTGTGCCCAAGGCGCCGGTGTGGGCCGCGTTCGACCGCGACAAACTGGAAAAGATCGCTTCCAACCTGCTGAGCAATGCCTTCAAATTTACGCCCGAAGAAGGCAGCGTCACCTTGCAATTGAAAACGGAACCGGGTCCCGACGAAACCTCCCTGCTGGCCGTGATTCGGGTGGACGACACCGGCATCGGTATTTCTTCCGATCAGTTGCCGCAGATTTTCGAACGTTTTTATCAGGCAGATCAGCAGATGCCCGACGCACCCGGCGGCAGCGGAATCGGACTGGCCCTGACCAAAGAACTGGTGCAATTGCACGGTGGCCGCATCGAAGTGGAAAGCGAGGAAAGGAAGGGGGCGCGGTTCAACGTTTATTTGCCGCTGCAACGCGCCGCTGCGGAAAGCGATCAGCCGACAGCCGGGGAGCCGGAACCCTTGGCAGCGGAAAATACGGTAGTGGCAACGCCGGCAGCCCCAAGCCCCGAAGCCAGCGTGCTGGTGGTGGAGGACAATGCCGATTTGCAGGACTACATAGCCGGCTTGCTCGAACCCCGGTACCGCGTCTTTCGGGCTGCCGACGGTCAGGCGGGCCTCAGGCTGGCGCTACTCGAAACGCCCGACCTCGTACTCACCGACCTGATGATGCCCCAAACCGACGGGCTGGCGCTCACGGCCCAACTCAAAAACGACCCGCGCACCAGCCATATCCCCGTGGTGATGTTGACCGCCAAAGCCGATCGGGAAGACCGTATTCAGGGGCTCGAAACCGGCGCAGAGGCTTATCTGACCAAACCTTTCGACGCCGGCGAATTGCGCGCTATGGTAGAACGCCTGATCGGTCAACGCCGCATTTTACAGGAAAAATACAGCCGGATGGTGCTGCCCGACGCGCCGCCGGTCCCGAAATTGCCCTCGCTTGAAGCGCAGTTTTTACAAGACGTGCTGCACGTGATCGACGAGCAAATGGACGACGACCTGTTTGGCGTGGAGCAACTCGCGGCGGCGGTGAATATGAGCCGCAGCAACCTGTTTCGCAAACTGGACGCCCTGACCGGAAAAAGTCCGACCCAGATCATCCGCGAACGACGGCTTGCCCGCGCCCGCCAATTGCTCGAACAAGGACAGGGCAATACCTCGGAAGTGGCCATAATGGTGGGTTTCAATACCCCGGCTTATTTTATCAAATGTTTTGTGGATCAATACGGTGTGACGCCGGGCGAGCTCCGCAAACGGTAGGCACCGGGCCGTTTGATCGATGAAAACCGCGTATTTGTCCGGCGACTTCAAACAAAAATGAAACCTTTGGGTTTCCTTTGCGTCTCAATTCGCAATTTACCAAAACACTTATATTGCCATTATGGGAATTATCATCATCAGTGTTCTTTTCACCGTTATCGGGATGATCCTGAGCGGCGTCTTGCGCAGCAAATTCAATAAATACAGCCTAATGCCGCTCCAAAACGGCATGAGCGGCGCCGACGTGGCGGCTGCCATGCTCCGGCATTACGGCATTCACGACGTACGGATCACACACGTGGACGGCCAGTTGACCGACCACTACAACCCGCAGGATAAAACCGTCAACCTCAGCCAGGACGTGTACCACGGCCGCTCGGTGGCCGCTGCCGCCGTGGCTGCCCACGAATGCGGCCACGCCGTACAGCACGCTACGCAGTACAGTATGCTGCAGTTCCGCTCGGCCATCGTGCCGCTGGTCAATATCGCCGCTTCTCTGCAGCAATATTTCTTCATGTTCGGTTTGGTGGGGCTTTACCTGACCAAACAGCCGATCATCATGGTTATCGTGCTGCTGGCCTTCGGCGTTACCTGCCTGTTCAGCCTGATTACCCTGCCGGTTGAATTCGACGCCAGCCGTCGCGCACTGGCCTGGCTCGACAACAGCGGCTTTGCCCGCGGGGCCGAATACGCCGGCGCCAAAGATGCCCTCACCTGGGCGGCCATGACCTACGTATCGGCTGCTCTGGCTGCCTTGCTGCAGTTCCTGTACCTCCTCATGATGTTTATGGGCCGCCGGGACTAAGGGGCTGGGGTGACGTGACCTTGACCGTCACGCGAAAACGCGAAGCGCGCAAAGAGTGTAGATTCTTTGCGCGCTTCGCGTTTTTGTATAAAAAATGTGGCGCCAGAATGCAGGAGAGGGGTTTTGCATCTGGCGTGCTCTGTGTCTCTGCGTCTCTGCGTGCAACATATTTTGCCGCTTCGCGGCGTTTTTGGGTTTCGCGCAGAGACGCAGAGGCGCAGAGAGATTCCGGGATTTCCTTTGCGCGCTTCGCGGCTTTGCGTGAAAAAATGTGACGCCAGGTTGCAGGAGAGGGTTTCAATAACTGGCGTGCTCTGCGTCTCTGCGTGCAATATATTTTGCCGCTTCGCGGCGTTTTTGGGGTTTCGCGCAGAGACGCAGAGGCACAGAGAGATCCCGGGATTTCCTTTGCGCGCTTCGCGGCTTTGCGTGAAAAAATGTCACGCCAGGTTGCAGGAGAGGGGTTTTGCATCTGGTGTGCTCTGCGTCTCTGCACCTCTGCGTGCAACATATTTTGCCGCTTGCGCGGTTTTGCGTGAAAAAATGTCACGCCAAGTCGCAAAGCGCGCAAAGGGAACCTGAACCGTTTCGCGGCTTTGTGCGGCGTTTTTATCCCCCCGCCCATTGCTCCACTTTCTCCCGCAACAAAGCGAGGTCGATGGGTTTGCTGAGATAGTCGTTCATGCCTGCGTCGAGGCATTTTTGTTGTTCTTCGCCGGAGGCATTGGCGGTGAGGGCGACGACGGGCGTATTCATGCCCCGCCGGCGCAGGGCGGTAGTGGCGGAAAAGCCGTCCATCACCGGCATGCGAATATCCATGAGAATCAGGTCGAAGACGTCCTCTTCTGCTTTTTCGAGGGCTTCTGCGCCATTTTGGGCCAGGGTGATGCGGGGTTGGTCCATGATTTTTTCCAACAGTTCGGCGGCTAGCATCTGGTTGAAGGCATTGTCTTCGACGAGCAGGATTTTTTTGCCCGGAAGTTTGCCGGGGTCGGCAAGCGGTTGCCCGGCGGGCGATTCGTGCCCGATCACTTTGACGGGCAGGGTAAATCGGAATTCGGCGCCTTGTCCGGGTGCGCTCTCCACGCGCAGCGCGCCGCCGAGCAGTTCGACCAGTTGTTTGCTGATGGCCAGTCCGAGGCCCGTGCCGCCGAATTTGAGGTGGGTATCTTCTTCGGCCTGCGTAAACGAGTCGAAGATGTGTTCGAGTTTGTCGGGCGGGATGCCAATGCCGGTGTCGCGCACGCCGATGTCGAGCACGAGCTGGTCGGGCGGCAAGTGTTTCTGCACGGCGCAGGAGAGCGTGATGGCGCCTTTTTCGGTGAATTTGAGGGCATTGCCGAGCAAATTGAGCAGGATTTGTCCGAGTCGTCCCGCGTCAGTCACGACGGTTGTGGGCAGCTCGGGCGCGCAGTCCAGTTCGAGGCGAAGCGCGGGTTTGGCGTTGTTGAAGCGCAGCAGTTCGAGTTGTTGTTCGAGCAGGTTTCTGATGTTGCAGGGCGCGAAGAGCAGGTCGATTTTGCCGGCTTCGATTTTGGAGAGGTCGAGGATGTCGTTGACGAGGAAGAGCAGGTTTTGGGAGGCTTGCCGGACGGCGCCGACGTAGGTTTGCTGGCGTTTTTCGAGCGGGGTTTCGGCGAGGAGTTGCGCGACGTTGATGACGGTATTGAGCGGGGTTCGGATTTCGTGGCTCATATTGGAGAGGAACTGGCTTTTGAAGCGGCTGGCTTCTTCGAGGCGCTGGTTCTGGCGTTCGATCTCCTGTTGTTGGCGGGTGATTTCGCGGTTTTGCTGCAGGATTTCGCGGTTGGCCCGGTTTTTTTGCCAAAACAAACGCAGGAGGATAAAAAGCAAGAGGGTGAACGCCGCGAGCCCGATTTTGAGTCCCCAGGATACTTCGCGTTCGCGTTGGGCTTCTTTTTCGCGCAGGACGTATTCCTTGTTGAGCAGTTCGAGTTCCTGTTGTTTCTGAAGATTGACGGCGTTTTGTTCGCGCAGCCGGGAGGCGTTGAGTTCGAGGTCGAGTTGGATTTGGGTGTTTGATTTTTCGAGCAGCGCGGCTTGTTCGCGGGCGTTGGCGGCTTCGAGGCGTTGCTGGCGGAGTTCCACTTCCTGTTTGAGCAGGACGATTTCGCGGGCTTTGGCTTCGCTGCTGAGTTGGTTGATTTCGCGTTCTTTTTTTTCGGTTTCGTATTGGGTCTGCATTTCCGCCAGTTGCTGATGGCGGCTGAGGTTCATGGCCGAATCGCCGTACAGCCGGGCTTTTTCATTGCTGTTAAAAGCGAGCAGGTAAAGGCTGTCTTTTTCGGGAAGCGTCCGGGCTTCTTCTCCCAGGTGCAGGTAGATCAGCGCCAGTTGGTTGTAGCCTCGCTGGATGTGGCCGTTGCGGCGCGAGTCCAGGGCCGATCCCAGGCCCTGCCGGTAATAGGCCAGGGCGTTGTGCCATTGTTCTTCTTCAAACCAGAGGTCGCCCAGGTTGAATTGCAGCAGTTCCAGGTTTTCGCGTTCGCCAGTTCTTTCGTATTCGCGCGCCGCTTTTTCAAAATAACTGCGCGCCAAAGCCGTCTGTTTGTCGAGTCGGTAGCAGTAGCCGATATTGCTGTACACGGTGGCCATAGCGTAGCGCTCGTTGGGGTCGGTAAAAGTCTTTTCGGCCTGCAGATAGTATTCCAGGGCCTTGTCGCGATGGCCCTGTACGCCGTGCATGTGTCCCAGGTTGATCAAAACGCTGCGCACGCCTTTGTTGAAGGGAACCGATTCGTAGGTCGCTTTACTTTGAAGGTAATAGGATTCGGCGTCGGACCACTGCTCCATAGCGACGTACACTTTGGCGATACACGACTGAATGGCAGCAACGCCGCGCGTCATGTTGTATTCCTGATACAGGGGTTGGGCGGTGTAAAAACATCGCAGGGCTTCCGGGTATTCGTCGCGCTGATAATGAAAAAGCCCGAGGTGATACAAGCCGCGGGGGCGCGCGCGGGGCAGCAAGGTTTCGTAAGTGCCGTCGGGTCGTTTTCGCTCGGCGAGCGCCAATAGTTTTTGGGCGTATACGCCGCGGAGTTCGTTGTTGTAGGGAGATAAATAGTCGCAGAGTTGGTCGTAAAACTCGGCTTTGGCCGAGTCGTTGGGCGCGTGGAGTGCCAAACGCTCCAGGGAGTCGATCACAGCCTGGTTTTGGGCAAAACATGCCCAGGCAGGCAGAATCAGGAAGAAAATCAAGACAGGGAGACTGCGCATAACCTTTGGTTTGGCGCAGCAAATTACTCAATCTACTTTAATAAAGAACTCCATCAACTCCGGTTGATTGGCCAGAGAGGTGCCCGTTCGCTGTTCGGGCAGATTCAGCCGCGTCGTGTCGGCGCTGGGAAAAAGGGGTGGAAACGACGTTTCGGCCACCGGTTGTGCCGCTTCCGGCGTGCGATAAACGACCCGCTCGCGCCATACGATCCGTTCGCGCCATTCGACCCGGGGCAGGTACAGCGTATCCACCCGCAGCAGCGTATCTACCCTGGGCGCGGCGGCAACCGGGGCGGTATCAGGCTGGGTGTTAGAAGGGCGCTCTTGCAGCAGCCAGGCCGTGACCAGTGCCGACAGCAGCGCTGCGACCGACACCATCGACAGGGCCGCCCACAGGGGCGCGGGTTTTTGCCAGAAACCGGCGGGCGCAGGAGCCGGCAGGCGGTCCAGCAGGCGTTGGCGCAGGGCAAGCGGCGGCTCCTGATCCTTGTCGAGGACCGGAGCCGCCAAAAGGATGACCCGTATTTGATCGTAATATTCGGCAGTCATTTCGCGCAATACCGCCGCGCGTTCGTCCGGATCGAGTTCGGCGAATGATTTTTGTACGGCCAGTTGTTCGATATAGTCGTTCATGCTCAGGCTTTGAAATATTCCAGTTGGCCCGCCACCTTTTGCAAGGCGTGGTGCAGGCGCGATTTGACGGTGCCCTCCGGGCAATCGAGTATGGCGGCGATTTCGGCGACGCTGAGCGCTTCCTGGTAGCGCAACACGAAGCACTGTTTGTGTATTTCGCCCAGGCCGTCGAGGGCTTCGCGGAGTTTGGTTTCGAACAATTCGCGGTCGAGTTGTTCGGGCAGGTAAACCGATTGCCAGTCGGTCGCCGGCGCGGGCCAGTCGAGCTCGGCGGGCGATTTGCGGCGGTATTCATTTTTACACAGATTGGCCGCCAGGGTGTACAGCCAGGTGCGGAAAGAGCGCGAGGGATCGAACAGATGGGGTTTTTCGATCAGTTTGAGGAACAATTCCTGGGTAAAATCCTCGGCTTTGGCCGCGTCGCGCCACAACATCCGGTAAAAATACCGGTACATCCGCGCGCCATAGCGGTCGTACAAAGCGGCAAAAGCCTGCTCGTCGCGCCGGAGGAGGCCCTGCATCAGCGTTTCGTCGGAAGCGCTTTGGATCGTATGGCGGTTGCGGTGGAACAAGGTCTAACGGGGGCTTGTGTCGATAAGATGCAAGGTAAACTGAAGGACGGAATCGCGATGCCCGCCGTCTGCCGGTACAACATGATCGGGCATCAGGCCTCTTCCGTTGCCTGGCGCCGGACCGGTGATTCTGAATTGCCGGTTGGGAATCAGCACTTTCAATCCGGTATAGGGCAGTCGTTGGTATCGCCCGCCGGCGCTGAGCAAATCGGGGTTGCCGCCTGTTTCCTCACCAATGACCAGGCACCGGGTATGTCGCCGCAAGCCGGAGGAAACGATCCCCGAATTCGAAAAACTGCCGCCATTGACCAGGACATACAAACGGCCCGTAAAAGGCTGCCCGACCGGTTTTTGCCAGCCCTCTGCCGGGCCCCGGACTTTGCGTACCCGTCGCGGCCCGCTGGTCGCGTTTCGGCGCACTTTGCCGTAACCTTCCACAATTTTGAACGGATGGTCGATCAGGTGTTTGAGCAAAAAAACGCCGTTGCCCAGATCGCCGCCCTGGTTGTCGCGCAGATCGAGGATCAAATGTTCGATACCAAGCGCCCGTATCGTCTGAAAATGCGCGGAAACAACGGGCTTGAACCGCTGACCGTACTGTTTTTTCAGTGCCGCCGAGTGAAAGTCGCTGATCCGCAGCACGGCCGTCCGCCGGGCCGTATCGAGGCTCAGGCTGATGCCCTGCGCCTTCGAACCGGCTGCTTTCGACGAACGACATGCATCGATACGGGCCTGCGACAACGCGGGCACGCTCACGACCTGCGTTTCCGATTGTCCGGGCAGGCGGTATTCGAACTCGAAGGTTTCGGGACAACCGAAATGGAAGGCGTAGTAGTTTATAAACCAGCGATTCAGAATCCAGGCCGGGTAAGTTTCATTGTATCCGTCGCGTATCTGGCGTTCCATCATGAAGTCCCGGATACCAGCTGTCGGTTGTTTGTTGATCGACAAAATCCGGACGCCGGGCGGAAGGGGGCAGTCGGGGCAGAAAACCTCGGCAACCCGCATTTCCCCTTCTTCAAACACAAGTTTTACCGGTAAAAACCGGCCGCTTTCGTTCAGGTACCGGTCGGTGGCGTCGCTGGGAAAAATATGGGTATGGCCGTCGCGCACGCGGGTGAACGACAAGGTGAGCAGGTTGAAAAATTCCCGCTCCGTCATGGGCGACCGGATCGAGGCGTCGAGGCTGTCGAAAAAAGCGTCGATCGCCGGCTCCGGGGTGTACACGTGCAAATTGGGGTGTTTTCGCTGCAAGGCCTCGCGATACCAGCGCAGGTCGGCGCGCAATTCCGCTACCTGAAACTGCCGTTCGGGCTGCCGGGCAGCCGATTGCGCCACGAGCGGCAAGTTTGCCGAAAGGCAAGGAATCAGGAACAGTACTATTGCCTGAAAGAAGAAAAAATAGCGCTTTGACATAGCTGCAGGTTGCGGCTGTTTGATCAATAAGGATGTTGTTTCCCGCAGATTTAAACCTGCTTTTGTCTGCAAAATCTGCGAAACAATCTGCGAAAATCTGCGGGAAACAACATTCCGTTAGGCGTCCGTTTATTCTTCCACCACTTCCATAAACACCCGGAAGCCCACGGCCGGACTGGGCGCCGCCTGGTCGTGAACATTCGGGATCTGGCACCAGAAAGGCTCGTCGAGCCAGCTGCCGCCTTTGGTTTTGCCCGGTTCGCGCAGCATTTCCGCCACGTTGCCCGCCACGCAATACAATCCGAAGCCGTTGGGGTAGTACGAATTGGCCGGCACGGGGAAGAAGCCGCCGTCGTTCGATTCGTTTTTCATACCCTCGGGGCAGTCGCCGCAGGGCTCCACGGCATTGATGTTGCAGAGGTAGCAGCCCTTGGAATTGCGGACGTAATAACCGCCCGGCCAGGGGTAGGGCGTGTCTTTCAATCCGCCCGAAGCCGCCAGCATCCACTCCTCGTTGTCGGGCAGGCGGAAGACGACCTTTTTGAATTTTTTCTTGCCCGGACTGTTGTTGTACACCTGCGTGATCCAGTCGCAATAGGCTTGTGCCGCCTCGTGTGAAATATTTTGAACAGGCGCGCCGGGATCGTCGGGATGTCCGTGTTTGAACAACACCGCGTCGCTCAGCTGGCGGTGCGGACCCGCGAGCAGACTGCGCCAGTCGGTGCGGGTGGTGCGGCAGGTCTGGAGTTGTTCGAAGGCTTTGTTTTTGACCATATCCTGCAGGAAAAGTTCGTATTGTTCGTTGGTCACTTCGGTATCGGCGGCGTAGAGTTTGGGACCGATTTTTTTCATCGGTTTTTCGAGCGAACGCAGGGGTATGATCGACTGGAGCGCCGCCGGGTCCGTTTCGGGCTGGAACAGGGCGCGCACTTCCGCCTCGCGGTTGGCGGTGCGGCCGATGCGGA
Organism: Saprospiraceae bacterium; assembly: GCA_016787345.1. Taxonomy (GTDB): domain Bacteria; phylum Bacteroidota; class Bacteroidia; order Chitinophagales; family Saprospiraceae; genus M3007. Next base: position 9,358 of record JAEUUU010000044.1, read on the forward strand.
ACGCCAGTTGTTCCACATCGGCGGCCTTGGCGGTTTCGCCGGCGGCGGAGTAGTGCTGGTGCAGCAGCAGCAGCGACGGAATGTAGTTGAGGTTGAGCCGGGCGACCAGTTCGGCCTCCGGATCGGGTTGAAGCCGGAGTTGGAGATAATCGGTCCGGAACCTGTTTTCATAGTTAAATCTCAGCAAGGCGACATTGTCGAACGAACGGGAATTGTATTTCAGGGCCAGGCCCGTGAGGTACAGTTGCGACTGGTCGGCGCGCAGCAGGGCGGGGTCGGTCATGACGCCGAAATAGACCGGGAAATACGCCTCGCCGTAGTCCGAACTGGCTTTCAACACGGCGCCCACAAACTGGTCGCGGCTGGCGGTATTGCCCAGCCAGGAATAGTTGCGGGTGCGGGCCACGACCTGCCGGTAACCCGCGTCGTCGAGCAGGCCCAGGTTGAGCACCGTCACGTCGGGGCGCACCTCCAGCGCATTTTGCAGCAGCATGGCCGGGTAGGTGTCGGTATCGGTAAACGTGAACAGAATGCTGTTGTCTTCGACCGACATGAGGGCGTTGTAATTCCAGTCGAGCACCCCGGGCGAAAACTTGCCGCTGGCGTACCATTCGCGGCAAATCGCCGCCACCGCCTCGCGGTCGCCGCTGCGCTCGGCTTCACGCAGGCGTTCTTCAAAGGTTTGCACCAGCACGAGGGATACGGCGGCGCGGGACAGGGCAGGGGAGAGGAGCAGGAGAAACAGCAGGATACGCATGGTCGGAGAATTGTGTTTTTGTAACGTCGTGAAGGGGTATACACGCAAGTGCCGCAAGCGTTCAGTGCGCGGCGGCTTTATTTATTCAAAAGGCTTTTTCATCCTTTATTTCAACCCGTTCAAAAACTGGAGGACCGCTTGTGGATGGGCGTCGATACATTCGCCCGTTGGACAGGGCGGTGTTTTTTAGACAGTATGAACAAGATTTACAGGATAAAAAACATGCGGGGTTGCCGCAAATCCTGTAAATCCTGTCAAACCAATTTTTTCATCCTGTCGAACCATTAAAACTCATTTGTCATGCGTATTCTTTTCCTTCTCCTGCTTTTGCCCCTGTGGGCGGCGGCGCAACCCACCCCCTTCTGCACCGGAACGACCAACGGATTTGTCGTCGATTTCGCTGAATACCAGGGCGAACTGTACGCCACCGGTTTTTTCACCAAAATATGCAACCAGACGACCGGCTACGTGGCCCGCTGGAATGGCACGCAATGGCAACAGGGCGCCCAGGGCGGCATCGACGAAGGCCACGCCCTGGAAGTCATCGGCGACGCCCTGCTGATCGCGACCTACGAATTCGGCGTCGATACCAACTACGTCGTGCGCTGGAACGGCACGACGCTGAGTACACTGGGCGCCGTGTACCGCAGCAATCCGAACCCCAACCAAAGTCAGACGGCTTCCGTTTACGACATCATCGAATACGCGGGCGAGATCGTCGTCTGCGGCGAGTTCAACCGCGTCGACGGCCAAGCCATGTCGGGCATCGCGCGCTGGAACAACCAGCAGTGGGATACGCTCGGCAGCGGACTGAGCGGCTCGTTTGCCGGCGGACCGGCGATATTGTATCCGCACCAGATGACCGTGTTCGACGGCGACCTGATCGTGTGCGGCAATTTTCTCAAAGCCGGCGGCCAGACGGTCAACGGTATCGCCCGCTGGGACGGTCAGCAGTGGCACCCGATGGGCGAGGGCTTCAACAGTACGGTGTACGGACTGGGTGTGTTCAACGGACAATTGTACGCCGGCGGGGCCTTTACAGCCTCCGGCGCAACCCCGCTCGAATGCCTGGCCCGCTGGAACGGCAGCGCCTGGGAATACCCCGGCTTTGGCGTTCAGCACTCGATCGCGGGCGTTCAGCCGTTTATTCACACCCTGCGACAAATTGGCGACAGCCTGTTCGTCGCCGGCGGATTCAACCGGGTGAGCCTCGAATCGGGCGACCTGCTGACCGGCTCGGGTGTGGTGGCGGTCAACAGCGCCGGCCAGATCAATCTCCTGGGCGGCGGCACGCTCAACAAGGATATCGAAGCCGTCATCCCCTACAACGGCGGCATCCTGCTGGGCGGCGGCGCCAATACCGGCAGCGGTTATGTCGGCTTCTGGAATCCCCAGACCTCGGCCCTGGAAGACCTGAGCGATGCCCTTGCCCCGAAAGTGCGCCCCAACCCCGCCCGCGACCACATCGATGTATCCGACTGGACCGCCCGCGGATACCGTTTGCTGCGTTTGATCGACCTGCGCGGCCAAACCCTGTTCGATACCGTACTCAAACCCGAAACCGGGGAGGTTGTGCTGCCGGATTTGCCCGCCGGCCTGTATGCCCTGCAGTTCGACGGAAGCCGGCAATACGGTCGGGGACATTGTTTAATCAGCGTTTTGCCGAATAAATGAGCTCGTAATTCAAAAACACCCGCCTTTTCTCCAACTTGCCGCCTGAAAATAAACACACCATGCAACGACTCCTGTCTTTTGTTCTCCTGCTTTTGGCGGCCAGCTCTTTGTTTGCCCAAACCGAATTACCCACCCCGCGAAACATCCAGGCCACCTATGAAAAAGGTACGCGCAGCCGCGACGGCCGGCCCGGACCCAAATATTGGCAAAACACCGCCCAATACACCCTCAACATCCGATTTGTTCCTTCCACCCGCCTCATCGAAGGGGAGGAGGAAGTCACCTATGTGAACAACAGTCCCGACACCCTGCGCGAGATTCTGTTCAAACTCTACCCCAACATTTACCAAAAAGGCGCCACCCGCCTCATGACCTTCGATCCCGACGACATCACCGAGGGCGTCAAAATCAGCCGGCTGAGCGTCGACGGTGTGGAGCGCAAGCCCAACAGTTGGCGCATCAGCGGCACCAATATGACCATTCGCCTGGGCAAACCCCTGCCGCCCGGCCAGAGCATCGTATTCAACCTCGCCTACGCGTACACCCTCAACCGCGAGTCGCACCTGCGCACCGGCCAGATCGACCCCGGCGCCTGGTTTATCGCCTATTTTTTCCCCCGCATTGCCGTGTACGACGATATCGACGGCTGGAACCGCTTTCCCTACCTCGGTACCCAGGAGTTTTACAACGATTTCTGCGATTTCAACCTCTCCGTCACCGTGCCCAAAGACTACCTCGTGTGGGCCACCGGCGACCTCACCAATTGCAGCGAAGTATTGCAGCCCGAGTATTGCAGCCGCCTGGCCCGCGCCGAACAGTCGGACGCGCTCACCGTCGTGATCGACAGCCTCGACCTCAAAAAAGGCGGCATCACCGCCGACCGGCCGGAAAATACCTTTCGTTTCAGGGCGCAAAACGTGACCGACCTCGCCGTGGCCATCAGCAACCACTACCTCTGGTATGCCACCAGTGTGCGCGTCGATCCGGCCTCGGGCCGCCGCACCCGCGTCGATGCCGTGTTCAATCCCGAACACCGCGACTATTTCGAGGTGGTACACTTCGCCCGCCAGACGGTGGAAGCCATGAGTTACCGCTTCCCGCGCTGGCCCTTCCCCTTCCCGCACGTCACCGTGTTCGACGGCCTCGACCAGATGGAATACCCCATGATGGTCAACGACAACCCGCTCGACGACCGCGCCGAAGCCATCGAACTCACCGACCACGAGGTGTTTCACATGATGTTCCCCTTCTACATGGGCACCAACGAAACCAAATACGGCTGGATGGACGAAGGCTGGGCCACCATGGGCGAATGGCTCATTACCCCCATGATCGACAGCACGATCGTCGACGACTACGGCGTGGCGCCCTATGCCGCCGCCGCCGGGACCGAGAGCGACCTGCCCATCATGACGCCCACCACCCAGCAGTACGGCACCACCCAGTTTCTCAACTCCTACCCCAAACCCGCCCTGGGCTACTACTACGCCCGCGACCTGCTCGGCGACGAACTGTTTTTCAAAGGCCTGCACCACTACATCCGGACCTGGAACGGCAAACACCCCATGCCCAACGACTTTTTCTACTGCATGAACACCGGCTCGGGCGTCAACCTCAACTGGTTCTGGCAGCGCTGGTTCTTCGACGACGGCGCCCCCGACCTGGCCATTGCCCGTTTCATCGGCGACAAACGCGAAAAAGAAATCCTCATCGAGGCCAAAGGCGCCAAACCCGTCCCCGTCGACCTCAGCCTGCGCTTCACCGACGGCAGCGAACAAAAACTCCACTACAACGTGGGCGTGTGGGAAAAAGGCGGCAAAAGTTTTCTGGTCAAAATCTCGACCGACAAAACCGTGCAATCGATCCGGCTGGGCAGCACCTATGTGCCGGACGTGAATCCGAAGGATAATGTGTGGGAACGGTAGGGGAGGGTGTTACCCCTGTGAGGGTTTTGAACCCTCACAGGGGTAGGTGGCCACCGGGGCAATCACTCATGCCTGCGCATAATCTCATCGGTATTGATCGAAAAAGTGAGGGTGCATTTGCGCAAAGAAGAGCGATTGTCTCTGCTGTCTCGTGCCAATTTGCTGCCTTTGCCCCAGTATTGACCGGCGACCGTGTACTCCGGCGGAATCAATTCGGCGATTTCCGAACGGATCGACCGGGCGCGCAGGAGTGAAAGGCAGAGATTGCCGTTGTCGCTGTACAGATCGGCGCACTCGCCGGCGGCAGACATCCGGTTGTAGGTCGTTTGGCCGCAGGGAATGCCGTCGGTATAGCCGTGGGCATCCAGTTTTATCCGGATACCCTTTTTGCCCCGAAATGCCGGACTGTTGAGGCAGTAGCTGATCTTTTCATAAAAAGAGCGGATATTTTGGCTTTGCGCCGGCGTGAGAGCGCCGATCTCGAACTCGCCGGAATTGAAAAAAATATCGGTTCGGAAATCGGTGTCGGGATCGCAAGACAATACCTGTTTGCTTTGATCGTAGGTCTTGCGCGTCAGGTTGGTAAAACGGCGCGTCTGCTCCATTGCCCTGGCAAATTCCACTTCGGCATCGGAAAAATCTTCCACCTCGCCGTCGCCCATATCGCGAATGACACGGTCGTAGCGGACATAGAGGTCTTTGACATTCTGTTTGAGCATATTCAATTCATCCCGCCTGAATGCGATGGCCATTTTATATTCCTCCACGTTGGTATCGGGGTGCAGGCGGATATACGCGTCTATCTCGCGTTCGATTTCGTTGAGCAGCGAATCGGCCTGGGCGATCTTGGGCAGAATGTCGTTTTTAATAGTTTTTTGTCGCAGTTTTGGAATAGCCGGATCGACAAACACGATAGGGACGTAAGGTCGCATAGGCAATACGTAGATCGTGTCGAGGAATAATGGCTTGTGTTCGACGCGTAATTGAGCGTCTTTGTGCAGCCGACGTTTTTTCAAAGTAAACAGGGCATTGCCGGTCGAATCGGTGTAAGCCTGTTTGTTTTTGGTGGCCGGTGCGCTTATGCTGGCATTCGGAAGCGGTTCGCCGTTAAACTTGACGTTGACAGTCATTTTTCGGGTACAGGCGTGGAGGGCCAACAAAAGCGCACAAGCGAGCAGAAGGGAAAATGGATGCTTCATAAAGGCAATTTGGAAAGAATAAGGGAATAAAATGCGCAACAAAATGATTTACGCTTTCAGAATGTCGCTTTTGGTACGGCTGTAACCCTCGATAAAGTCATCGATTACTTCAATTGTCTGCGGATTGCGCAGCAGCGGCTTGATCTCGTACAGTATGTCGAGGGTGGCATCGAGTAGCCGAATGGCCCGGGCTCTTTCAGTACGGCAAGGGATTTGCCAGGCATTGGGATTGTCGGGGTCTTTTTTTAATTCCCGTTCGATACAATCGTTGAGTTGGTCGAGACTTTCCGTTACTTTTTTCTGGTAAAAAAAGAACTTGTATTTTAAATAAATCAGCAGACCGTTCCGGCCCGAACTCTTTATGGCCCGCAGTTCGCGAACAATGTCCGGATCGCCCGGCGATATGTATTCCAGTTTGATGAGGAGTTGGAGGTCTTGCAGAAAAGCCTCGTGTTGTTTGGCGGCGGCCACGCTGTTGATCTGGTCGGAGTAATCAGCGACGCAGAGGTGTTCCTTGCGAAGGTGAGCGATAAAATGATCTTTAATGAAATTGTAATCGGTGATATCCTGCTTGCCAATTAATTGAAAAAAGGGCTCGCCGATAATCATTTGCCGGTCGAGGTCGATGTAGTACACGTTCAGTTCATAAGCCTGGCTGTCGGCATTGTTCGCGTGGTATTCGAGGCGGCCAATCACGATGTTTTGTATCTGCTTTGACCTGGCAAATTGTTTAATCTCGCGGTTGTCGACCTGTTTCCGGTTGATGTACAGATCGATAATCATCTGTTGTATTTCCACTTCCTTGGCGGAAATGGTGCCCGGAGTCATGGTTTTGTTGTCGCGGTAGGGCAGGTTGTACCGCACATTGTAACGGTCGCACGACGAAAATGCCGCTTCTACTGCCCGTTCCACTCTCTGCCCGATACCGCCATTTTTGATATTGACGGTTTCTATTCCGAAGATGGCAATGTTGACGCTTTGTCCCGAAGGGGCTGGCTGTTGGGCGGAAACGGAAACGAGGAGGAGGGCAAACGGCAGGCAGAGGAGAAAATATTTCATTGGCGTATCGGATTTGGTTAAAAAACTGATGTTCAGCGGACCTTCCGGAATCGGTCGCCGGGGATGGCAGTGGGCGGATCGGCGATCAGGACATTGGCCTCCCAGCGTTCCCCGTCAGCACCCAGCAGGGCGATATGATGTGAACCCGGCGACAATGGAATTTTGCAGTTGAATGATCCGATCATGCCTTCGGATACCGGTTGGCGGTCGACAAATACGCTTACTCCTGCCAACTCCCTGGGGTACAGGATCTGAACCTCGGGGCGTTTGGCCGGCCGGTCTTCCTGAACAGGCCTTGTAAAGTGATTTGGGCTGACGGATTGTCCGGGTACTGGAACGGCGCTGCCTGTTGCTGGCGCGCTGATTTGAAAACGTACGACGCCGACATAGATCTCCGGTTCAGTCGTGGCGCCGGTAATTTTGTGGTAAGCCGTATGGAATGCGGCGCTATTGGGCGCTTTCAGGGTAAAATTGAGTGTATTGCCGAGTAAAGTCGCAGGCACATCGGTGAGGACAAAATTGCCCCAGGCATCCGTTTCGGCCGCATTTACACCGGCGTCGAGCAAATTGATCAACGTATGCTGAGGAGGGATACGGCCGCCTTCCAGATGCGCAACGCCGCGAATGTTGAAGGTTTTTGGGTTGTTCTCCGACTTTGGAGAGGCACTAAAACGGTCCAGAATTCCCGGATTCTGAATTAATGCGATAATAATACTCACGAATGCCGTGAAAAGAACTGCCCATGTAATTTTTGATGCAGGTTGTTGGGTAGGAGCGGACATACCGGGTGTGTTTGGAGATACATGCTAGACCATACAAATATAACAACTATCCTGAATGCGGTAAAGTTCACTGTATTTGCCTGCTCAGCATATCCAGTGAATGTTGCGATGCTCCTTCTGCTTCGAGGCGTTTCCAGCATTCGCGGCTTCTGGCTTTGTCGCCTCTGCGGACGTACAACAAGCCCAGACTGCACAATGCCAGGGGATAATCGTTGCCCGACAGATTGTAAGCAGCATTCAGGTATTGTTCAGCTGCTTCAAAACGTTCGACATTAAGCGCTGCTACGCCGGCGTTGTATTGATACAGGATATTGTCGGGGAATGCTTCTATCAGTTTTTCCAGTAATGCCAGTTCCTGTCGCGTTTCGTTGCTTTTTCGCCGGTGCAGGAGGCTTTTGTGCCATAAAATAGTGGCTTCATGGACCGACATGCCGCCAGAGTCCGGGCGAGGAGGCAGGGCTTCTTTCAGTTTTTCGAGCAGGACTTCTGCCCGTTCTACTTTTAATTGTTCAAAAAGAGCCATGAGTTCTCCGTAGTCGATCTCACGTCTCTGGCACAGGTTTTCAAGGGCCGTTTCAAGTTCAAATTTGGCGCGCAGAATCGCCGGGCGGGTTTCGAGCAGGCGAAGCCGGGCCATTTCCAGGGAGTAAGAATAAGCAAGATACTTGTCCTGTATTTCGTCGTCGTAGCCGTGCCGCAGATTAAATAATTCCAGTTCGACAAGCGGAAGGGGGCCAACTGAGGTTGTCAGGGACTGAAGCAGGTCCTCGGCTGCGTCCTTTTTACCGGTTTCCAAGGCTGCCGAGATGTTGTACCAGATGATGGCTGAAGTCTGTTCTGCGTTCAGGCCGCTTAGTTGTTTGAGATGTAAAAATAATTCGTTGAGGGCCTTTTCATCGCGGTTGGCCAGCAAATACCGGAATCGCGTGTACGAAATACCGATTCGCGTCAACAGGCCGGAGAAAACCGACTCCCATACTTCTGCCTGACGGCTGATCATGTGGTTGTATTCATAATAATTTCTTATGATCTGTCGATCATGTTCTATTTGTTTTTGCAGCACAAGGTCGCCGCTTTTTTTCGCAGCCTGATGCGCCAATCCGGACAATCTGTATGCCTCGAAGCGGCTGCCCAGGTCTTTGAAACAATGCGCTGCCTCAATTGCCGCACGGGCTTCTCCATAGGCTATTCCGATGATACTGCATCCGTTGAGTGCATTCAAAAAGTGTTCGAGTGCCTGGCTGACCTTGCCTTCCCGGTATAATATGGCGCCCTGAACGGATTCGGCAAATACCTGACCGTGCAAAAGCCGGTGTTTTTCAGCGATACGTTCGCCCTTTTGCCACAGTTTTTTTCCTTCGGCCATCCTGCCCGAACGAACCAGTCGCCCCGCTGCTTCGAGTAAAGCGCTCACATATACGTCGATAAAGTGTTCTTCCAGGCGATTGTTTTCCAGGCGTCGGATAAAAGCCAGTTGTTGCTCGTCTGCCTCATCCGTTCTTCCAGTATAGGCCAGACAAAACGGTACACGGTATTCTGTATGAACCAGCCGTCTTTCTTTTTTTCCGGCGGGCAGCGTATCGGCATAACGTCGACAGGCGCCTTCATAACACGCCAGTGCGAGATCAAAGTGCCCGTTGTTTTCAAAAAACTCGGCCAGGAATGCCAGCCCGTCGCCTTTGCGAAACGACATTCGTTCCAGCCAGTCGCAAAAAGCCTGATAGGATAGTGAAACCGGCTCGGCGGCCGACATGGGGAAGGGTTCGGGGTGATTCAGCAGCCGAAGTTTCCAGTGAGCGCTCACGGCGTGTGTAATATCATCCCGATTATCTTCTGAGTGCTCGGGCTTGACAATCAGGGGCTTGTTGCTGATGCTTTTGTCGGCCAGCCATGAACGGATAGCGGCTGGAAGTTTCTCAGGGTCGGCTTCGTGCGCCAGCCAGACTACGCGGCGTTCGGCCAGATTGGAAAAGACGACCGGGGAAATGTCGTGGATATCACTGCCGCTATACCCCATAAACACAGTGGTACTTTCATCCATGATCCTGCTGAGCACAAGGTCCTTAGGGATACTGAGCGATGATTCGTCGTGGCTGAGCGCCCGTTGTTTTTCTGCTTTTTGCGGGTCGATATCGTCGCCGATTCGCATCGAAAACTCGCTGGTGGCCCATATCCCCTGTGCCGTGAGAGCCAGGCTGCCGTAGTTTTCAAGCGAGCCGTGTATTTTGAGCAAACAGCCGTCGCGCAAGGGCTGATCCAGCCATTGTTGAAATTCAAAATCAGTAACGACTGTTTGAATTTTATTGTCTGGAAATAATACGGAATAGGCTTGTTCTATCCGGTCGTCGAAATTTGTGGTAACGACCGTGTATCCTTGCGCTATCGCGGCAGCCAGCATAAAATGGTGATAGTTGGGTGCGCCTTCGCGCAGGATTTCGACAAACGATAATATGGGTGGTCCCGCGATCGATTCCAGGCGCTGAAACGTCGGCTCGAAAGGAAACAGATCGTGCTCTTTGCCGAAAATATACTGTATGATACCCTTGTAGGCGTCTTCCGTATCGGTAAAATGCAGACCGGCTTTGTCTTTCAGGATGGCGGTAATCTCGGTTCGGTCGAGGCTGTACAGCAATTCAAATAAATCGCGAAGGAAACGCGATGCGACCGGCAGGTTGGACGGCGCATTGAGCGATATGCCCGCGCCGGCGAAAAAAACCACGGATCGTCTGTGTTGTTCGACAAAATTGTCAAGCTCATTTATGGCTTTGCTAAACCGGTGTTTGCGGTTTTCATCCGGATGTGTAAAGATCGGCATCGCACGGTTTCGCAGCTGTTCGATGATACGTTGGGCATCGGCATCGGCGTAATCAAACTGATCGAGATCGTAGCGCACCTGCCGGAGTTTTTGCTCATTCCGGATCGCATGGGTAAGATCCAGATTTTTGCCAGCCTCTTTAACATATCCCAGATAATACCAGCACAGACCCATATTAAACCGAATGTCGGACGCCTCGCCGCCCCGTTTAAGTGCCTGGATAAAGAAGTCGAGCGCCCGGCGGTAGCAACGGCGGTGGAAGAACGTATTGCCCAGACCAACCAGAACATTGACATGATCGTTTTCCGTTTCGCACAGGTCCCGGGCTTCCCAAAGCAATTCTTCCGCCCGCCGGAAGTTTTTCAGTTCAACCAACACGTTGGCCAGGTTGAGTTTGGGTGAAGCCCAGTTGGGGTGGCGGTCGCAAAGGGTTGAAAAAATCGCCTCCGCCTGTTCGAAATCACCGGCCTGCGCCGCCAGTACGCCCTGGTAATTGTTCCTTTCGCGTTGCACATCCGTCGCCGATACCGGGGGGGCGGATTGAAAATCGGGTGAAGGCCAGGCAGCAGAAGGAAAAATACCGGCGCCGGGTTCGATTACGCCGGCGCCTTTGCAGGAAGGGCAGGGGCCACGTTGGATGAAATATGCAGGACCGCTATGTACCCACCCTTTGCCGGAGCAAACCGGGCAACGGTTGTAGGGGGCGTCGTCTTCTGCCGATGCGTATAGCCGGTTGAGGGTAAATGAAGTAGTATACGCCAGTCCAAACGCACCCAGTAAAGCCCGCCAGTACCAGGCTTGCAGAACAATATCTTCCGGGAGAGGCAGCGATGTATAGTATTGCGTCGCTACGCTGCCACCGAACACCAGTGTTTGTAATCCGAAACAGCCCGCGTGACCCATTTTCAGGTTTTCCTGCTGGTATTGCAACCGCATGCCGTTCCACACCATGTAAGCCCAAATGCCCGCGATCATGCCGGCGGTCGACCAGTATTGTAACAATTGTAAAACAAAGGGCCTCTGGTGCGAAAAGATCGAGAAAACGAGGTTTTCTCCTTGTGGCGCCTGAAACAGGATGGCAATATTCAACAGGCCGAAAAAGGCCCAGGTGAGCGCCATGGCGGCGCCCCAGATAAGTGCCCGGAAAAATGGAAACGGCAGCATACGGCGTAGAAAGCCGACCTCCTGTTCGGCTGAATGGTGTTTGAAACACCTGGGAAACAGACTGTAAGCGCCTTTTGATGGTCTAGATAAACCTTATTTGCCTGACCGATTGGATTGGAGCGTTCAGGCTTTCAAATATATCGCCTTTTTTCGGCATGACGTGTAGTGTTGAAAATTAGCCGTTTCCATCTCAACGATCAAATCAAGTTCGCTCCCGGGCAGGGCTGATCCGCGGGCATAAGAACCAAACACGGTAATGGACATTACACCCATTTCCCGAACACGGAAAGGCTTGTGGGTACGTAAAATATCTAGAATGGCTTCGCGCGTCATGGGGGATATGATATACAAAGATAAACTTTTCGATCTCCTTTACAAAATGAAATAGCGGAACCGCAACCCCAGCCCTATAAGGGTTTCAAACCCTTATAGGGCTTGAAACCCTCCCTTTCGCAGATGATGGTGTAGTCCCGAGTCTTCGGGACTACACCATCATCTGCGAAAAAGGAGAAGTTGGCCACTTTGCACCGTTACGGAGTGGGGATGGGCCGTTAATTACTAGTAGCAGAGCGCGACTTCTCCGAAGTAGTAATGAGACCATGGCATATTGTGCAACAAATACAGGATTTTTCCAAACTCCCCGATCTCCGCGAATGAATCAATTGCCTGTTTGGTAAAAATCGGATGTAATGGCGTGAAACGACCGGCTGCGGGAACCGCGGCACTGGGCGCGGCCCAGCGCCAGCAGGGCATCGGGCCAGGCCCAGCGAAAAGGCAGATTGCTTCAATACAAAAGGACCCGAATCGAAGCTGCTCAGTCTTTCAGGAAGCGCATAGGAAAGCGCCAGCCATCAAACCCATGTAAGAAGTAAGTTTTGCCGAAGCCCTTCGGCAAGCCCTCACTCACAGCAACCGGCAGCCTCCGTCGACAGTTCCAACAAGAAACAACCCTTTTAAAATCCGCGAAAACCCGCCTGATCCGCGTCATCCGCGTTCCCATCCAGCCCCGGTAAGCACCGACATGAAACGCTCCATCTCGCCGACTTTCTGGCCATCCGCGTTCCCATCCAGCCCCGGGAGGCCCCGACCCTCCCGCGATCCATCGCCTGTCCGAGTAATAGCGACGGATAACGCCGGTACGGCGGTCAGTTGCTATTTTTACGCGTCAAGTTTCCGCACATCCCCGCTCCTTCCCATGTCCCGTCGTCGTCGTCTTTTTTACGTCTTTCTCGCCGCACTCAGCGCCTGGCTCATTGCTGTACAGGCCGGTTGCGGCGCCATGCGCACGCCCGATGCCGAATGGCCGGCAGCCTTGCGCGAAAAGGGGCAGTCGCTCGTCCCGCAATTCATTGACGTGCCCGCTGTGGGCCGCCGGATACACGCCGTGGTGGTGTCGGCCGCCGATACGTTGCCGCTGGCGGTGCTGGTACACGGTTCGCCCGGCTCCGCCGATGCGTATCTGCCGTATTTGTCCGATACGATACTGACCCGGAAATACCGCCTGGCGGCGATCGACCGCCCGGGATTCGGTTACACCAGCAGTTTCGGGCGCGCGGAGCCCTCGCTGGCGGCCCAGGCCGAGGCTGTCCGCGCCGTGGCCGACCGGCTTTCCCCCGACCGACCGGTACTGCTGGTCGGACATTCTCTGGGCGGCCCCGTCATCGCGCGTTTTGCCATCGACCACCCCGAACGCACGGCGGCCCTCGTGCTGGTCGCCGCCTCCATCGATCCCGATCAGGAAGAACACCCCTGGTGGCAGTCGGCCATCGACCCGCCGCCCCTGCGCTGGCTGGTCCCCAAAAGCCTCTGGACGAGCAACAACGAAATCATCGCCCTCGAAACCGAACTGCGCGACATGGCGCCCCGCTGGCCCGACATCCGCTGCCCCGTCCGCGTCGTCCACGCCCTCGACGACCGCCTCGTACCCGCCGCCAATGCCGACTTTGCCCGCCGCATGCTCGTCAACTGCCCCGACCTGCAAACCACCCTCCTGCCCGAAGGCGATCATTTTATTCTTTGGACGCGGGAGGAGCTGGTGCGGGGGGTGATGATGGGGGTGGGGGGAGGGTAGGTTCCAGCCACGGCTATTTTTGGTCCCAGTCGCGCCCTGTTCCTCCCCTTCTTTCACCCCACCCCCAACCCCTCCCCCTCCGGGGAGGGGAGCGGATCGCAAGATTTTCAGCGCAGACAATTAGACTGGAACAATAGCAACCCGAAATCGGCTCCCCTCCCCTCGGGGGGAGGGGTTGGGGGTGGGGCTATAAGGTGCGAGGAAAAAATGAAAAAACTACCCACCCCCAAGTCGTTCAGACGCAGACCATTAAACTGGAACAACAGTAACCGGATATTGGCTCTCCATTCCTGTGGGTTAGGCCCCACCCCCAGCCCCTCCCCACGAGGGGAGGGGAGCGGATGGCGGGTTGCTACTGTTCCAGATCAATTGTCTACGCCCTGATAAGTTGCAATCGGCCCCCCTCCCCTCGGGGGGAGGGGTTGGGGGAGGGGCTATAAGGTGCGAGGAAAAAATGAAAAAAACTACCCACCCCCAAGTCATTCAGGCGCAGACCATTAAACTTCAACAAAAAACACCGAGAATCGGCCCCCCTCCCCTCGGGGGGAGGGGTTGGGGGTGGGGTAAAAGAGGGGGAGGATCAGAGATAAAACAAGGGCGACACGATCCCCTCGCTAATAATCATCCGTGCCCATCCGCCAGATCCGCGTCATCCGCGTTCCCATCCTCTCCCTCTCCCGGCCGCAGCCTACCGATCCCGCACCACCATCGTTTTCGAAATCGTATCGTGCCAGCCCCTGATGCTGCCGAGGAAAGAGAACGCTTCGAAGGGGATCAGCCGGCAGAGGGAGCGCACGAACGCTTTGTTCATGGGGAGCGGTTCGCCATCTTCGGTGAGGGCGCGGGTGCCGGTGACGTATTTGCCGACCGATTTGCCTGTCGAGCCCTCCATAAACGTATAGTAGGCCAGCGAAATGGCGATGGCAATGAAAATACTGACGAAATTCAGGCCGGTTTCATCCTCTACGATCGAGGGCGACAGGGTTCCGAGCACTACGCCGCCGATGCCGGAGAGAATGTAAAGAACGATCTGGTCAACGATGTAGTTGGCGAAGCGTTGCCCGGAAGAGGCGTATTCGAATTCGGCGGGGCGGTCTTCCAGGTTGGTGTCGAGCAGGGTGTTGTCATCCATAATTTGGAACAGATATCGTTTGATGGTTAGAAAATCAGGGTTATGGACAAAGAAAGACCGCCCGGGGAGGTAACGAGCGGTCTTTCAGCGCATTTGCGAAATCCGGAAACTCAACGGCGCGAGCCGGACGCAAAAAAGGAGAACATTCGTGGCAACGACCACATCAGCAAACTGGCGCCAAGTGCTACGTACAAGATAAGCATGTTTGTTAGTGTGTAAGAAATAAAAGAATGAGGATTATGCAGGAAGCGCAATAATGATTGGCGCTTCTTGCCCAAAGGTGAAGATATTTTCTTTAAATCAAATAAATTCAGAGAAAAGTTTTTGTTAAGCCCACATTTTTCCAACGGGGGAACACTTTGCCGCTTTTGCCCTACCTTTGTCCCGCGAAAGTTTGCTGTAAAATCCGGGTGATCCCGCTTTCGATGCCTACCTTTCGACCTGCCTGCTCACCCGTTTTTCTTCATGAAAAAGCCCACGGACTATGGTGTATAACACAATTCTGGAAACCATCGGCAAAACCCCGCTCATTCGGCTCAACAAGGTCATCACCGGCATCCCAGCCACTGTTTATGCCAAAATCGAGGCTTTTAACCCGGGCCAAAGCGCCAAAGACCGCATCGCCCTGCACATGATCGAACGCGCCGAACGCCTCGGCGAACTCAAACCGGGCGGCACCGTCGTGGATGCCACCAGCGGCAACACGGGATTCAGCCTCGCCATGGTTTGTGCGATCAAAGGATACCGCTGCGTACTCACCGTCACCAGCAAAATCTCCGAAGACAAACTCAACAACCTGCGCGCCATGGGCGCCGAAGTTATCCTTTGCCCGCAGGATGCGAAGCCCAACGACCCGCGCTCGTACTACCGCCGCGCCGAACAACTGGCCAGGGAAATCCCCGGCGCGTACTACATCAACCAGAACTTTAACCCCGACAACGGCGAAGCCCATTACCTCAGCACGGGCCCCGAAATCTGGGAACAAACCGAGGGCCGGATCACCCACCTCATCGGCTCCGCCAGCACCGGCGGCACCCTCTGCGGCTCGGGGCGCTATATCCGCGAGCAAAACCCGGACGTCCACATCGTCGCGGCCGACGCCTTTGGTTCGGTATTGAAAAAATACCACGAAACGGGCCTCTACGACGAAAACGAAATCTACCCCTATCGCATCGAAGGTGTGGGCAAAAATATCCTGCCCGCCAACGTCGATTTCGACCTGGTCGACCGCTTTATCAAAGTCACCGACCGCGAAAGCGCCCTGCGCGCCCGCGAACTGGCGCGCCAGGAAGGCCTGCTCGTCGGCTACTCCAGCGGCGCCGTGATGCAATGCCTGCAGCAAATCAAAGACGAACTCACCGCCGACGACGTCGTGGTCCTCATCTTCGCCGACCACGGCTCCAAGTACGTCAGCAAGGTATTCAACGACAAATGGATGGTCGAACAAGGCTTCCTCACCGAAGAAGAACTGGCGGCGACAAAAGATCAAAATGTGCTTTGTTGAATGATGAATGATGAATGATGAATGATGAATGATGAATGATGAATTAACCCGCTATCGAACCCATTTATCATTCATCATTTATCATTCATCATTAATTCATCCTTCCTCATTCAACATATAAACTTCTGTTGATTATGGAACTGATACCTATCGATCGCCGGACCGGACTGTCCCGCGAGGAATTTATCGAAAACTACCTTAAACCAAAGAAACCGGTTGTTTTCACCGATTTGTCCAAAGACTGGGCTGCTATTAACAAATGGACGCCTGAATTCCTGAAATCGCACTACGGCAACCTCGACGTGCCGGTGGTCGGCCCCGATTACCACAAGCCGGGGCCCAACTATATGAAAAGCCATCTGACCATGAAATTCGGGGAATACCTCGACATGATCCAGAAAGGCCCGACGGAATACCGCATCTTCCTTTGGAACATCTTCGACCACGCCCGCGAACTGATCCACGACGTGGCCAATCCGACCATCTGCGACGGCTGGGTGGACAAATACCCCTTCATGTTCTTCGGCGGCGCCGGCGCGGTGACCAACCTGCACTACGATATCGATTGCTCCAACGTTTTCCATACCCACTTCTGGACGCGCAAACATATCGTCCTGTTCGACCAGGCGCAAAGCCCCCTGCTGTACCAGCACCCCTATACGGTGCAGAGCCACGTCAATCCGCTCAAACCGGATTACGAAAAATACCCCGCCCTGCACAAAACGGTGGGCCACGAAACCATCCTTTACCACGGCGAAACGCTCTTCATCCCTGCCCTGTGGTGGCACTATATCGTGTACATGGATGGCGGCTATTCCATCAGCCTGCGCTCCCGCGACTCGGTGTTTACCCAGGCCCGCGGCCTTTGGAACATCGCCCGGCACTTCATGATCGACAAGGGCATGAACGCCGTCATGGGCCCGCGCTGGAAAGACTGGAAAGAAGAGCAGGCCCGGAAAAACGCCGAAGAAGCCCTCCACGCCGCCTGATACGCAGTGTTATTTTTGAGTTCATATTCAACCCTTTATATTTTTCAGAGCATGGATTTGTTTGACCGTATCCTCCAACAAGCCGGCCCGCTGGGCAAATACGCAGAAGTTGCAGACGGCTATTACATGTTTCCCCAACTCGAAGGCGAGTTGGGCAACCGCATGATTTTTAAAGGCAAAGAAGTCATTTGCTGGAGTATCAATAACTACCTCGGTCTGGCCAACCACCCCGAAGTGCGCAAGGCCGATGCCGAAGCAGCCGCTCGTTGGGGACTTGCCTATCCGATGGGCGCCCGCATGATGTCGGGCGAAACCAAACTGCACCGCCAGCTCGAAACGGGCCTGGCTCATTTTGTCGGCAAAGAAGACGGCTACCTGCTCAACTACGGCTACCAGGGTATCCTTTCCGTCATCGACGCGTTGCTGACCCGCCACGACGTGGTGGTGTACGACGCCGAAAGCCATGCCTGCATCGTCGACGCCGTGCGCATGCACATGGGCAAACGTTTCGCCTTCGTGCACAACGACGTGGCCAGCCTCGATAAAAACCTCGAACGCGCCAAAAGAATCACCGACGAAACCGGCGGCGGTATCCTCGTCATCACCGAGGGCGTATTCGGTATGCGCGGCGACCAGGGCAAACTCCGCGAAATCGTGGCCCTGAAAGAAAAATACGGCTTCCGCCTGCTCATCGACGACGCCCACGGCTTCGGCATGCTGGGCAAAACCGGCGCCGGCGCTGCCGAAGAACAGGGCGTAGCCGACGACGTGGACCTCTATTTCAGCACCTTCGCCAAAAGTATGGCCCTCATCGGCGCTTTCGTGGCCGGTCAAAAAGAGATCATCCAGTTCCTGCGCTACAACATGCGCTCGCAAATCTTCGCCAAATCGCTGCCCATGCCCCTGGTCGAAGGCGCACTCAAACGTTTCGAACTGCTCAAAACCCAACCGCAACTGCGCGAAAAACTCTGGAACAACGTCCGTAACCTCCAGGGCGGTCTCAAAGAGCGCGGTTTCGACATCGGCGATACCAACACCTGCGTGACGCCCGTGTACATGCACGGCGAAGTGGAAGAAGCCATGGCGCTGGTAAAAGACATGCGCGAAAACTACGGCGTCTTCTGCTCTATCGTGGTGTACCCGGTCATCCCGAAAGGCATGATTATCCTCCGCCTCATCCCCACGGCGTCGCATACCGACGAAGACATCCGCATCACACTCGATGCCTTCTCCGCCGTACGCGAAAAAATGGTGGCCGGCGCTTATAAAAACTATGTGCCGCAACCGATCGTGTAAACCTGGGTTGATAAAAGGTTTATAAGGTTTATAAGGCGCCTGCTGAAAACCTTGCGAGGCGAGTAAAAAAGCACTTTGTGCGCTGATGAGGCTGCTTCCTGTGCATACAGGAGGCAGCCTTTTTTTATCGGGGGCGAACCGGCGGCGGCTTTGCCCGTTGTCAGCGAGAAGTGGTATGCAAATCAGGATTTCGGAGAAATCCCGCATTTGTAGCCACGTTTAGCCCCGTATTTCAGGACTTCGGAGAAGTCCGGCATTTGTACAATGGCGCGACTTCTCCGAAGTCGTTATGAGATCGTAGCATCATGTGCTACAAAAGCAGGATTTCTCCGAAATCCCCGGTCTGAGCCCCCCCTTGTTGTCCATGCTGGCGCCGGGCTGTGCCCGGTGCCGCGGTTCCCGCTAACGGATCAATATTGTGTTTAGTAAAAACGGTGTAATGCAGTAGAACGGCAGGCCTGCGGGAACCACGGCCCATGCTGGCGCCGGGCTTTGCCCGGTGCCGCGGTTCCCGCTAACGGATCAATATTGTGTTTATTAAAAACGGTGTAAAGCAGTAGAACGGCAGGCCGGCGGGAACCACGGCCCATGCTGGCGCCGGGCTGTGCCCGGTGCCGCGGTACCCGCTAACGGATCAATATTGTGTTTAGTAAAAACGGTGTAATGCAGTAGAACGGCAGGCCTGCGGGAACCACGGCCCATGCTGGCGCCGGGCTGTGCCCGGTGCCGCGTTATCCGCCGACGGATCAATATTGTGTTTAGTAAAAACGGTGTAATGTAGTAGAACGACAGGCCTGCGGGAACCACGGCCCATGCTGGCGCCGGGCTGTGCCCGGTGCCGCGGTTCCCGCCAACGGATCAATATTGTGTTTAGTAAAAACGGTGTAATGCAGTAGAACGGCAGGCCTGCGGGAACCATGGCACTGGGCACAGCCCAGCGCCAGCGAGGTGAAATGCAGTAGAACGGGCAGGCTGGCGGGAACCATGGCACTGGGCACAGCCCAGCGCCAGCGAGCACAGCCCAGCGCCAGCGGCGGCCATCGGAACAATCGAACCAATCGAATCATTCGAATCAATCAAACCAGCTTTCCCCGGTCAGGTTATAAATCTCCTGAATTTCGTGCAGGATATGCGGGAAGTCGATGTTCAGGTCTTTCAGCCGGCCCGTACGCAGATCGAACACCCAGCCGTGTACGAGCGGGTAGCCTTCCCGGATAAAGCGTTGTTGTACGGCCGAGGTTTTGATCACGTTGACGCATTGTTCCTGCACGTTCAGTTCGACCAGTCGGTCGTAGCGCAGGTGTTCGTCTTCGATGGCGTTGAGTTCGTCTTTGTGCAGGCGGTACACGTCGCGGATGTTGCGCAGCCAGGGATTGAGCAGCCCCAGGTCTTTGGATTGCATGGCCGCTTTTACACCCCCGCAATTGTAATGCCCGCACACCACGATGTGTTTGACGCCCAGGTGCAGTACCGCGTAATGGATGACCGACATGACGTTCAGGTCGATCGCGGCCACCACGTTGGCGACGTTGCGGTGGATGAACACTTCGCCGGGTTGGGCGCCCATGAGTTCTTCGGCTGTCACGCGGCTGTCGGAGCAGCCGATGTACAGGTATTCCGGGTTTTGGTCCTGTGACAGTTTGGCGAAGAAATCGGAATTGCCCGCCGTTTTTTCGGCGATCCATTTTTTGTTGTTTTCAAAAATCTGATCGTAACTGAACATGATGGGTAGGTATGAACGGTGGGCGGTTGAAAACGGCGGCAAGGGGTTCCTGCAAAGCAACAAATTTTGATGGACATTCCCGGCGACGGTCCGGCGCTTTGCAGCCGTGTTTCTGTTTGGCGGGTTCATTTTTACTAAAAAACACCTGAAAAAAAACCTTTTTGCCCTGAAAATCGCGCATGCGACAAATCAGCAAGCCTTTGCGACAAATGTGATAGTGCCCCGGCGGGGTGGGCCCGCACCTTTGTGCCATCAATGTTTCAAACGCCATTGGCACAAACACCCACACCCGTACAAAATGAAAAAGGCACTCAAAATTTTCGGTTATCTGATGCTGGGTTTGCTGG
>JAEUUU010000046.1 GCA_016787345.1 Saprospiraceae bacterium
GCGTTTGCCAGGTTGGCCAGCAGGGCGCGGCGGTGGGACGCGGTGCGTCCGAGGTTGTTTACTTTATCTCCGTGTCGCATGAGATGTACCTAAGTTTAGGTGGCAGCACCGGGGCAAGCCCTTGAAGACGCTCGACGGTTACTGCGCTTGGTTGAGAAATGAGGATTCGAGGATTCGAGGATTCGAGGATTTGAGTAAAGCGAATCGAATCCTCGCATACTCAAATCCTCGGAAACTTACTCTTCGTCCAGTTTGTATTTCGCCAGGTCCATGCCGAAAGTGAGGCCTTTTTCCTGGAGGAGTTCTTCGATTTCCACGAGCGACTTTTTGCCGAAGTTGCGGAATTTGAGCAGTTCGTGGGTGTCGTATTTGACCAGTTCGGCCAGCGTATTAATTTTGGCTGCCTTGAGGCAGTTGTAGGCGCGTACGCTGAGGTCGAGGTCTTCGAGCGAGGTTTTGAGCAGTTTGCGCATGTGGAGGATGTGCTCGTCCACTACGTTTTCCTCGCGGCTTTGCGGCGTATCGAAAGTGATATTGTCGTCGGTGATCAGCATCAGGTGCTGGATCAGGATACGGCTGGCTTCGCGGATGGCATCTTCCGGGTGGATGGTGCCGTCGGTTTTCACATCGATGGTGAGTTTTTCGTAGTCAGTGCGCTGGCCGACACGGGTATTTTCCACTTTATACGCCACGTTTTTGATGGGCGTGTAGATCGCGTCGATCGGGATAACGCCGATAGCGGCGTCTTTCGGCACCATATCATCGGCGGGCTGGTAGCCGCGGCCTTTGGTGATGGTGAGTTCCAGTTCGAGGTTGACGGAAGGTTCCATGCGGCAAAGCAGGAGTTCCGGGTTCATCACCTTGAACACGTTGGTGAATTCTTCGATGTCTCCGGCGCGGAATTCTTCCCGACCGCTGATGGTCAGGTAGATTTTCTCCTGCTGGAGTTTTTCGTCCTGGATAAGTTGTTTGATTCGAACCTGTTTGAGGTTGAGCACGATGTCTACCACGTCTTCCACGACGCCACGCATCGTAGCGAACTCGTGGTCGACACCACCGATGCGTACAGCGCTGATGGCGAAGCCTTCAAGCGAGGAAAGGAGTACGCGACGGAGAGAGTTGCCAACCGTTTGGCCGAAGCCCGGTTCGAGGGGTTTGAATTCAAAAGTGCCTTCAAAGTCCGTTGCTTTTTGGAGCAGGATTTTGTCGGGCTTTTGGAAATTGAGAATACTCATGGTATGGATTGCTCCGAATTGAGTGAGGTGGGAAAAAGCAATTGAAGATTCGGGGATTGTCGCGTTTAGTTTTGGGCGGCGGGTTTAAACGCAAAAACGCGGAAATGGTTGACATCCCACCGGGAGCGCCAACCTTTTCCGCTATCATCAGGCTTATTTCGAGTACAACTCGACGATCAGCTGTTCGTTGATTTTCTCCGGAATCTGATCCCGTTGCGGGTAGGCCAGGAAAATACCCGACATTTTATCGGGGTTCCATTCCAGCCAGCCGAATTTGCGCACGTCGCTGGTTTTGGCGCCGACGTGGGTGGTGACAACTTCCAGCCCCTTGGAACGACCGCGAACGGCCACCACATCGCCGGGTTTCAGCGAATAGGACGGAATATTGACCACTTTACCATTAACGGTCACGTGGCGGTGGCCAACCAACTGGCGGGCGCCGCGGCGGGTCGGGGAAATGCCGAGGCGATACACCGTATTGTCGAGGCGTGCTTCCAGCAATTGGAGCAACACTTCGCCGGTAACGCCGTGGCGGCGCGTGGCGTCGTGAAAGGTCTTGCGGAACTGACGCTCGAGCACACCGTAGGTGTACTTGGCTTTTTGTTTTTCAGACAGCTGCACGGCATAGTTGGAGGCCGCTTTTTTCTTGCGGGCCTGGCCATGCTGTCCGGGCGGGTACTTACGACGTTCGAAGTATTTGTCGTAGCCGTAGATCGAATCGCCGAACGTGCGGGCTTTTTTTGTCGTTGGTCCAGTATAACGAGCCATTATTGATAATGTGCTGATTTGCTAATGTGCTAATGTGCTAATTCGGTAATGGGGCTAATGTGCTAATTAGTCAATGTGCTAATGTATTGATGTGCTAATAGATTAGTTAAACCGGCTAAGAATACCAACCTGATAAGCGCTCTTAATTAGCACATTAACTAGTTAGCACATTCATTAAACGCGGCGGCGCTTGGGCGGACGGCAACCGTTGTGGGGCATGGGGGTCACGTCGTTGATGATCATGACTTTAATACCCGACTGGTCGATGGCGCGAATAGCAGCCTCGCGACCCGAACCCGGTCCTTTGACGAACACCTCTGCGGCGCGGATACCTGCCTCGAAAGCCGTCTTTGCGGCGTCGTTGGCGGCGATCTGTGCAGCGTAAGGGGTATTTTTCTTCGAGCCGCGGAATCCGGCTTTGCCGGCCGATGCCCAGGATACCACTTCGCCTTGCTTGTTGGTGATCGAGATAATGATGTTGTTGAAGCTGGCGTGGATGTAGACGAGGCCTTCCGGCGTCACCTTAACCTTGCGCTTGACAACTTTTTTGCTAGCTCCCTTGGCCATATTGTTAATGTGCTAATGTGCTAATTTGACAATGTGCTAATTAGATAATATGCTAATTAGTTAATGTGCTAATGGCTATTTGAACCGGCTAAGAATACCAACCAGATAAGTGCTCTCTTAATTGGCACATTATCTCATTAGCACATTAGCACATTAATTATTATTTCGTTGCTTTTTTCTTGTTTGCAACCGTTTTGCGCTTGCCTTTACGGGTGCGGGCGTTGGTACGGGTACGCTGGCCGCGAAGGGGCAGACCCTTACGGTGGCGCAAGCCGCGATAACAGCCGATATCCATCAGACGCTTGATGTTCAGTTGGACTTCCGAGCGGAGTTGGCCTTCGGTTTTGTAGTCGTCGGCGATAATCCGGGTAATGGTTTTAATATTATCGTCGGTCCACTGATCGACTTTGGTGCTTTCGTCGATGCCGGCTTTTTCCAAAATAGCGCGGGCGGTAGACGAACCAATGCCATAAATGTAAGTCAGACCAATGACGCCGCGCTTGTTGCGGGGCAAGTCAACACCTGCAATACGTGCCATATTCTGCGGTTGGTTGTAATGTCAAAAGTTGGACGCAGGCCGATAAATTAGCCCTGGCGTTGTTTGTATTTAGGGTTCTTCTTGTTGATCACATACAGTTTGCCTTTGCGGCGAACAATTTTGCAATCTGCGGAGCGCTTCTTGATGGACGGTTTGACCTTCATGTCGGCTGTTATTTTCTTAGTTCAAAAACGTTCTTTATCGTTGTGTATCAGGCAGTTATTTGTACCTGTAAATTATCCGACCGCGAGTAAGGTCGTACGGAGACATTTCGATGGAAACCTTGTCGCCGGGGAGAATACGGATATAGTGCATCCTCATTTTACCGGAGATGGTCGCCAGTATGGTGTGGCCATTTTCCAGACGAACCTTGAAGTTCGCATTGGAGAGTGCCTCAGCGACGACACCGTCTTGTTTGATCAGATCTTCTTTTGCCATAAAAAGCCCTTCCGAATTTTGGGCTGCAAAGTTCTAACTTTTAGGTGAAATTATTTGCAAGGCAGGGTTATTTTTTACTGCCTCCAGAATATAATTATGATCGGACAACACGTCGGCCTTGTTTTTTCGCACGGCCACCGAGTGTTCGTAGTGTGCGCTGGCTTTGCGGTCGCGGGTATGGATCGTCCAGCCGTCTTGCGCCTGATATACTTCTTTAACGCCCAGGTTGACCATGGGTTCGATTGCAATAACCAAACCTTCCCGCATGACCATACCTTTTCCGCGTTTGCCGTAATTGGGCACTTCGGGCTCTTCGTGAAGGGAGCGCCCGACGCCGTGACCAACCAGTTCGCGCACGACGCCATATCCATGCTTGCGTTCCGCAAAATCCTGAATGGCGAAGGCGATATCGCCGATCCGATGGCCAACAACGGCTTGCTCGATACCTTTATACAGCGATCCATAAGTTACGCTGAGCAACTCCATCACTTCCGGCTGTACTGCCGTGAAGGGAAAGGTAAATGCGGCGTCGCCGTAGTACCCGTTTAGTTCTACCCCGCAATCGACGGAGACAATATCGTCTTCGCGAAACTCGCGGTTGCTGGGAATGCCGTGTACTACTATATCGTTGAAGGACACACAGAGCGTGGCCGGGAAATCGTGGTAGCCTTTGAAAGCCGGTCGCCCGCCGTGGTCCCGGATCAGCTCTTCTGCTGCCCGGTCGATTTCTTTACCCGTGACGCCAGGCTTGAGCATTGAGCCCACGTGGGCCAGCGTTTTGGATACAATCAGACAGGACTGACGAATCAGTTCGATTTCATCATCTGTTTTGTAGAAGACTTTTTTGCTATCGTCTCCGCTGGAAAACAAACCTGTCATGATTGAGGGTCAGATCGTAATGGTTACTGCGGTTGTCCTACCTGTACGCCCTGGGTTGCGCGGCCCTGAATACGACCCGATTTGATCAGGCCGTCGTATTTCTGGGTCAGCAAGTAGCTTTCGATCACTTGAAGCGTGTCGAGTGCTACGCCCACCATAATGAGAAGGGTAGTACCGCCAAAGAACAGCGCGAATTGCTGGTTGACGCCGAAAGTAGCCGCAATGGAAGGCAACACGCCGATGAGACCGAGAAATACGGCGCCCGGCAGCGTGATACGGGTCATAATGTTGTCGATATACGAAGCCGTAGCCTCGCCGGGTTTAACACCCGGAATGAAGGCATTACTGCGCTTCAAGTATTCGGCATAATTGGTCGGGTTGATCATCAGGGCAGTGTACACATAGGTAAACACTACGACAAGGATGAAGAACACGAGGTTATAGCCGAAGGAGTAAATGTCGTTGAACATATGAATTCGACCGGTACCCTGGCCATTATCACCAGCCAGGTAGGAGTATACCGTGGCGGGGATAAACATCAACGCCTGGGCAAAAATGATCGGCATAACGCCGGCCGAGTTCACTTTGAGGGGAAGATAATCGCGCGCGCCGGAGGTAGGCAGGGAACCTCCCGACCGACCGACCATACGTTTGGCAAACTGGAGCGGTATCTTTCGAATGCCCTGTATCACCAGGATAGTCGCCATGATAACCACGAAGAGCAGTGCCAATTCGACTACGAAGAGGATAATACGGCCTTCGCCGAACATTTTCTGGAATTCGAACACAAAAGCCTGGGGAAGACGGGCGATAATACCGGCCTGGATAATCAGCGAGGTACCGTTGCCGATACCTTTATCGGTAATGCGCTCACCCAGCCACATACAGAATACCGTACCGGCCGTCAGGATAATGATATTGGAGAACCAGAAAACAGGGTCGGGAATATTGGGCGATACGGCGCCGGGCGTGCTGCGCAGCAATTGGAGGTAGCTGCCGCCTTGCACCAGGGTAATGGCCACCGTCAGCAAACGGGTAATCTGGTTGAGCCTTTTGCGGCCGCTTTCCCCTTCCTTCGTCTGAAGGCGCTGGAAATAGGGCACGGCAAAACCGAGCAATTGCACGATGATCGACGCCGTGATATAAGGCATCACACCAAGGGCAAAGATGGCCGCATTGTCGAAAGCGCCGCCGGTGAATACGTTGATCAGACCCAGAAGGTCATTGGCGCCGCGGTTCTGGCTGGCCTTGGCCAATGCCGCTGGAACGACGCCCGGCAGTACGACAAAGGTGCCCACGCGATAGACCAACAGCAGTGCAAGGGTGTACAGAATGCGCTGGCGGAGCTCCTTGATGCTCCAGATATTTTGGAAAACCGTAAACAGTTTCATTGCGACGGTGGATAAAAATCTTTATACGAGTTGAACACTGCCGCCCTGGGCTTCGATGGCTGCTTTGGCGGATGCCGAGATAGCATGTACGGTAAGTTCCACTTTGGCGGTCAGTTTACCGTTGCCCAGCACTTTGATACGTTCGGTGGATTTGGCGATACCTGCTGCCACGAGGGCGGCGAGGTCGAACGTGGATTGGCCGGTCTTTTTGACCAGTTGCTCCAGTTGACCGAGGTTGAGCGGAACGTACTCGGTGCGGTTGATGTTCTGGAAGCCGCGTTTGGGCAAACGACGCTGCATCGGGGTTTGACCACCCTCGAAGTGACGCTTTTCTTTTGCGCCGCTACGGGCTTTGTCACCTTTATGACCACGCGTTGAAGTGCCGCCGCGACCCGAACCCGTACCACGGCCAATGCGCTTGCGCGTTTTCACCGAACCTTTGGCCGGACGAAGATTATTGAGTTCCATTGTTATATTTTTTCTTTCGTAAAAGACAGTTAAAAATTGGCTTTTTCGCAGGGAAACCCGCAAGGTTTTTTTGGCCTTACAGGTTTGTGGAAAAACGCCCTAAAAACGGATCAGGCGTTTTCTACCTGAACTAGGTGTTGTACAACCCGGACCATACCCATAATCTGGGGATTGCCCTCGTGTTCAACTGTTTGATTGACTTTGCGGAAACCCAGAGCCTTCAGGGTGTCTTTCTGGCGCTTGGTTTTGTCAATCGGACTTTTGACCAAGGTAATTTTTACTTTGCTCATGTTCGTTGTTCGTTGTGCGTTGGCCGTTGTTGGTTATTTGTTGTGCAAAGAGCAGGCAACGAACAACCAGCAGCGAACAACAAAATTATCCGTTGAAGATTTTTTCGAGGGAAATACCGCGCTGGCGGGCTACTTCAACCGGGCTGCGCAGGCTGCGGAGCGCGGCAATAGTAGCCTTGACGACGTTGTGCGGGTTGGAGGAGCCTTGCGACTTGGCCAACACGTCTTGAACTCCGGCCATTTCGAGCACGGCACGCATAGCGCCGCCGGCGATCACACCCGTACCGTGAGCGGCAGGTTTGATGAGAACGCGGCCGGCGTCAAATTTGCCAAACGCCTCGTGCGGGATGGTGCCTTTGTGGAGCGGCACCTTCACGAGATTCTTTTCGGCGTCCTTGACGGCTTTGCCGATGGCTTCGGAGACTTCGCGGGCTTTGCCGAGGCCGTGGCCCACAGTGCCTTTGCCATCACCCACAACCACAACAGCGGCGAAGCTGAACGTGCGACCGCCTTTAGTCACTTTGGCGACGCGGTTGAGGGAGACGAGTTTCTCCTTGAATTCGGAATCAGAGGTGCGGGATTTATTTTCTTCTTGCCGTGCCATTGTATAAATGTGCGAATGGGCGATTGAATAATTGTGCGATAATAATACTATACGAAGCGGATCAGAATTGCAGCCCGCCTTCGCGTGCGCCTTCTGCAAGGGCTTTGACGCGGCCGTGGTAAAGGTAGCCGCCGCGGTCGAAAACAACGGATTCGATACCGGCTGCTTTGGCCTTGTCGGCGATCAGTTTGCCGACGGCTTTTGCGCGCTCCGTTTTGTTGACACCGGCCGGGATTGCGCTTTCGAGCGAATTGGCAGCAGCGATGGTATGACCTTTGAGATCGTCGATCACCTGGCAGTAAATCGCTTTATTGGAGCGGAATACGGTGAGGCGCGGACGCTCGGGCGTACCATTGACTTTCTTGCGAATGCGCAGGTGAATGCGCTGACGTTTTTGCTGTTGGGTGCGTTGCATAGTAGAATGCTGTTATAGATGCTCCCGATTGCCGACCGGGATGCTGCTTATAGTCTATTTTATTTCTTACCGCCGGCAGTTTTACCCGCTTTGCGACGAATGATTTCGCCTTTGAACATGATACCCTTGCCTTTGTACGGTTCCGGCTTGCGGAAGCCGCGGATCTTGGCGCAAACCTGGCCAAGCAGTTCTTTATCGTGGCATTCCAGCTTGATAAAAGGCGGTTGGCCTTTTTCCATGCCGGTCGTCACTTTGACTTCCTGCGGAATGGCAAAGATGACCGGGTGAGAATAGCCGAGCATGAAGGTGACAAGGTTGCCCTGATTCTCCACACGGTAACCGACGCCCACGATCTCCATTTCTTTTACAAAGCCCTGGCTGACGCCGGTGACCATGTTGTTGAGCAAGGCACGGTACAGACCATGCAGGGCGCGGTGGCGTTTTTGGTCGGTTGGGCGTTCGACAACGACGTTGCCTTCTTCCAGCGACACTTTGATATCCGGGTCAACTTTTTGCGACAGGGTTCCTTTCGGGCCTTTCACCGTAACCGTGTTATCGGAAGCGACGGAGATTTCCACTTTGGCAGGAACTGCGATCGGCATTTTACCTATCCGGGACATTTCTATGATGATTTACGTGATCAGTTAAGGTTGTGAGCATTAATACACATAGCAGAGCAATTCTCCGCCAACGTTGTGTTCGCGAGCCTGTTTGTCGGTCATCACACCTTTGGAGGTGGAGACGATCATGATGCCCAGGCCATTGATAATGCGCGGAATATCGGTAGCGCCGGAGAACTTGCGCAAGCCGGGACGGCTGACGCGCACGAGCTCGCGGATGACCGGTTGTTTGGTCACCGGATCGTACTTCAAAGCGATCTTGATGAGTCCTTGCTTGTGAGCGCCTTCAGCGTCGAAGGTGTACTTGAGGATATAGCCCTGGTCGTACAGGATTTCGGTCATGCGCTTCTTGATTTTAGAAGCCGGAATCTCGACGATACGATGGCCCGCCATTTGAGCATTGCGGATGCGGGTCAGATAATCTGCTATCGGATCGGTGACTTGCATATGTTTTGGAAAATAAAGTCGAATGAAGAATTGGTCCAGGTTGGTCGAAATGACCCTGCTGACCGTGAAAAACTTACCAGGAGGCTTTGGTTACACCCGGAATTTTGCCGTCGAGCGCCATTTGGCGGAACTTGACGCGGCAGATCCCGAATTTGCGCATGTATCCTTTCGGGCGGCCGGTGAGCAGGCACCGATTGTGCAGACGGATCGGGTTGGCGTTGCGCGGAAGTTTGTCCAAAGCATCGTATTCGCCGGCTTCTTTGAGCTTTTTGCGCAAATCAGCATACTTGGCGACCATACGTTGGCGCTTGTGTTCGCGGGCGATAATGGATTTCTTTGCCATCTTTTATATGATCGTATTGGCTGGTATCGAAATTATTTTTTGAAGGGCATGCCCAGTTCTTTGAGCAGGGCGAAAGCCTCGGCATCGGTCTGGGCGCTGGTTACGAAAGTGATATCCATACCCATGATTTTGTTGACCTTGTCGATATCGATCTCCGGAAAGATGATTTGCTCCGTTATGCCCATGGTAAAGTTGCCGCGGCCGTCGAAAGCTTTGTCGTTGATACCGCGGAAGTCGCGCACACGGGGGAGGGCGATCTGGATAAGACGATCGAGGAATTCGTACATACGTTCGCCGCGCAACGTTACGCGTACGCCGATGGGCATGCCTTCGCGAAGTTTAAAGTTCGAGACCGAACGCTTGGCCTTGGTGGCAACGGCTTTTTGGCCGGCGATCGTGCTGAGTTCGGTGGCAGCCAGGTCGACGAGTTTTTTATCGCCCGTGGCATCGCCGATACCCTGATTGATGCAGATTTTCTGCAAACGGGGTACCTGCATGACGGAGGAGTAGTTGAATTGCTGCATCAGTGCAGGCACAACATCCTCGTTGTATTTCTTTTTAAGACGCGCTACGTATTTCATCACTTAATGATGTTTCCGGATTTTTTTGAATAACGGACGCTTTTTCCGTCCTGATTGGTACGGCCCACGCGGGTAGCCGTCTGGGTTTTGGGGTCGAGGATAGCCAGGTTGGAAATGTGCACGGGGGCGGGCATTTCCTGGATACCGCCTTCTTCGGTCTGGGTAGCTTTCACGTGTTTTTTCACGATATTCACTCCATCGACCACGGCGCGCATGGTGTCGTGCATAATTTGCAGCACTTCGCCTGTTTTGCCTTTATCATCGCCAGCGATCACGATCACGGTGTCTCCTCTGCGGATCGACAGTTTGGGTGCGCGGGCTTTTTTATTAGTCGTAGCCATTTTACAAAATGGATAATATTTTTTTAAATGGTTGAATTACAGCACTTCGGGCGCCAGTGACACGATACGCATGTAATCCTTGTCGCGGAGCTCACGGGCAACCGGGCCGAAGATGCGGGTACCGCGGGGTTCGTCGGCAGCATTCAGGAGCACGACGGCATTGTCGTCGAAGCGGATATACGAACCGTCGCGACGGCGGATTTCCTTCTTGGTGCGAACGATTACCGCTTTGGACACAGTACCTTTTTTGATACCGCCCGGCGTGGAGTCTTTCACGGTGACGACGATTTTGTCACCGACGCCGGCATAGCGCTGGCGGGTACTGCCCAGCACACGAATGCAGAGCACTTCTTTGGCGCCGGAGTTGTCGGCCACATTCAAACGGGATTCTTGCTGAATCATGACTTGTTATTTTGCTCTTTCAATGATTTCGACCAGGCGCCAGCTTTTGTTTTTGCTGAGCGGGCGGGTCTCCATAATGCGAACCTTGTCGCCAACTTTGCAGGTGTTCTCTTCGTCGTGCGCGAAGAATTTTTTGGAACGCTTCACGAACTTCCCGTAGATGGGGTGCATCAGGCGGCGTTCTACTTTGACGGCGATGGTCTTGTTCATCTTATCAGAGACAACCACGCCGATCTTTTGCTTGCGAAGATTTCTTGCTTCTTCCATTATTTTGGTGCGATGTGCGGTAATGCGTATGGGCGAATAGGTTGATCAGCGCTGGCGGCGGCGACGGGCGCGCAGTTTGGAGCGCAGGGCCAGTTCGTCTTCCGACATGGCGGACATTTCACGACTGCGCAGTTCGGTGTGGATACGGGCGATCTTGCGACGAAGTTCGCGGAGTTCCATCGGATTGGGAATGCCGCGCACGGCGTTATCGAATTTCAATTGCTGGTATTCCTGCTCTGCGCTGCCGAGGTCTGCTTGCAGTTCGGCGACGTTTTTATCGGAGAGGTCCAATTTTTCCTTTGCCATATTGAATGAGCGGTGTGCGAATGAGCGAATGTGGGCGATCGGGCTTATCCTTCGAAGTCGTAGCGGGTGACGGCTTTGCAGATGATCGGCAGTTTTTGAGCGGCGAGGCGCAGGGATTCGTAAGCGAGTTCCTGGCTGACGCCTTCGATTTCAAAAATCACACGACCGGGTTGCACTTCGCAGACGTAGTGGTCCACGGCGCCTTTACCCTTACCCATACGTACTTCGGCGGGTTTGGAGGTGATAGGTTTGTCGGGAAATACCCGAATCCAGACCTTACCTTCCCGTTTCATGTTACGGGTGAGCGCCACACGGGCTGCCTCGATCTGACGGCTGGTCAGGCGGCTGAATTCCATGGCTTTCAAGCCAAAGGAGCCGAAGGAGATGGAACTTCCTTTGTATGCCAGACCGTTATTGCGGCCTTTATGTTGCTTCCGATATTTCTGACGTTTGGGCTGAAGCATCGTATTTATGATTTAATAGCCTGTCAATCAATATTTTATTTATTCCTCTTGCTGCGTTGCGGCGTAAAGGGCTGCAAAGGTACAACAAGATATGATATTATCCTAGGTTCGTGGTTTAGCGCCGGCGATTGCCACCGCCGCCGCCACCGCGACGATCTCCGCCGCCGCCACCGCGGCGATCACCACCACCGCCGCCGCGACGATCTCCGCGTTCACCGCGTTCGCCACGATCTCCGCGTTCACCGCCGCCACGGCGTTCACCGCCGCCGCGACGATCTCCGCCGCGATCGCCGCCGCGGTCACCACGATCGGTGCCTTCGGCTGCTGCGAAAGGAGTGAGTTCGCGTTTTTGGAGCACTTCGCCTTTGAAGAGCCAAACTTTGATGCCGATTTTGCCATAAACCGTTTGTGCTTCGGCCAGTGCGTAATCGATATCGGCACGGAACGTATGGAGCGGCGTACGGCCTTCCTTGTGTTCTTCCACACGGCTCATCTCTGCGCCGCCGAGACGACCGCTCACGCGAATCTTGATTCCTTCGGCGCCGGCGCGCATCGACCCCTGAATGGCGCCTTTGATGGCGCGACGGAAGTTGATACGGGCTTCGATTTGTTTGGCGATTTGTTCGCCTACGATGTTGGCGTCGAGTTCGGGCTTGCGGATTTCAAAGATGTTGATTTGGACATCCTTGCCGGTGAGCACTTTGAGCTCTTCCTTGATAAGGTCAACCTCCTTACCGCCTTTACCGATGATAATACCGGGGCGGCTGGTATGGATGGTGACGGTAACGCGTTTGAGGGTACGCTCGATCACGATGCGGCTGATGCCGTTTTGCATCGGTTTGTTGCGTTCGCGGGGATCGGCGGTGGCCGTTTTCGGGCGACGGGCGCGGAGGTAGTTGCGGATTTTTTCGTCCTCTACTACTTTCAGACCGTAGTCTTTGTCGGCGTACCAGTTAGAATCCCAACCGCGGATAATGCCCAGGCGGTTACCAATCGGATTTGCTTTTTGACCCATTGTATTGTTGAATGAGTGAGTGTGCGAATGAGGGTGGATCGGGGTTGTTATTATTCTCCGTCGAGGCGAACTTTGTTTTCGACCACGAGCGTCACGTGATTGCGGCGCTTGCGGACGCGATAGGCGCGGCCTTGCGGAGCGGGCAGGAAGCGGTAGATAATGCCACCCGGATCCACGTGGGCGGTTTTGATGTAGAGTTCGTAGTCGTCTGCTGCACCAACCTGGTCAGATTTCTGTTCCCAGTTGTTGACAGCCGACAGCACGAGCTTCTCCAGCCACATGGCAGCTTCTTTGTTGGTATATTTGAGAATGCTAAGGGCATCCACCACGTTTTTACCGCGGATATTATCTACGACCAGTCGCATTTTGCGGGGCGACATCGGGCAGTTGCGCAATTTTGCTACGGCTTCCATTTTATTAAAAATGTGCTAATGTGCTAATGTGCTAATTAGGTAATGTGCTAATGTGCTAATTAGGTAATGTGCTAATGTGTTAACGTGTTAATTCAGGGAATGTAGTAATGGGGTAATATGACCGGAAAAACTTCCTGCAAAAGGCGTACTGCCCAATTAGCACATTAGCACATTATCTAATTAGCACATTATTTTCTGTTACCGGCGTGGCCGCGGAAGTTGCGCGTGGGCGCGAACTCGCCGAGTTTGTGGCCAACCATATTTTCGGTGACGAACACCGGGATGAATGTTTTGCCGTTGTGGACAGCGATGGTTTCGCCGACCATATCCGGGATGATCATGGAGGCGCGGCTCCAGGTTTTGATCACCTGTTTTCTGTTGCTTTGTTTGGCCTTAGCGACTTTTTCCGTCAGTGCGTGGTGTACGTAAGGGCCTTTTTTGAGCGAACGCGGCATCTCGTTTCAGTTAAGAGTGATAATTTATTTCACCAATCCGCCTTTTTTGCGGCTGATAATCAGTGCATTGGATTTTTTCGTGCGGCTGCGGGTCTTCATGCCTTTGGCTTTCAGGCCTTTGCGGCTACGCGGGTGACCACCCGAGGCGCGGCCTTCGCCACCACCCATGGGGTGATCGACGGGGTTCATGGCAACGGGGCGGTTGCGCGGGCGCCAGCCTTTCCAGCGGTTGCGGCCTGCCTTGCCGTTGATCTCGAGGTTGTGGTCGGAGTTGCCTACGGTGCCGATAGTGGCTTTGCAGGTCAGGAAGATGCGGCGGATTTCGCCGGAGGGCATGCGGAGTACGGCGTAGCGTTCTTCACGGCCCATCATTTGAGCGCCGGTGCCGGCGCCACGAACCAGAACGCCGCCGGCGCCGGGTTGCATTTCGATATTGTGAACGAAGGCGCCCAGGGGCACTTCGGCCAGGTAGAGGCAGTTGCCCGTTTCGGGGGCTGCACCGCGGCCGGAAATGATTTCCTGACCGACTGTGAGACCTTTGGGGGCGATGATGTAGCGTTTTTCGCCATCGGCATACTCCACGAGTGCGATGTAAGCGCTGCGGTAGGGGTCGTACTGAATGCTTTGCACCTTGGCCGTCATCCCTTCTTTTTCGCGTTTGAAGTCGATGATACGGTAGCGGCGTTTGTGGCCGCCGCCGCGGTAGCGCATGGTACGGTGTCCGTCGGTGTTTCGACCGCCGGTGCTGCCGATGGTCAGCAGCAGTGATTTTTCAGGCTTGGCGCCTTTGGTCAGCTCCTTGCGATCCACGGCCACCCGGTAACGGGAGCCGGGCGTGATCGGATTGAATTTCTTAACTGCCATTATTGCTCAGTTGAGATCGTTTGCGATAATTATTCTTCCGTGGCGCCGAAGATATCGATGCGCTCGCCGGGGGTGAGGGTCACATAAGCTTTCTTGTAGGAAGCTTTGCGGCCGCGGACGATGGTCGTTTTGGTGCTGCGGGCCTTCGGTTTGGCGGGCATCACCGCCGTGTTGACGCTATCAACGCTGACGTTGTAGAATTTCTCCACGGCGTTTTTGACCTCGATTTTATTGGCATTCTTGTTCACCACGAACACGTAGGTGCTGCGCTTGTCGGCGAGTTTCGTCGATTTTTCCGTGATGACCGGCTTGATCAGAATTTGCTTAGCCATGATGGTGTTCTTTTATCGTTCGTAGTGTCGGGCGCCCCGTCACTGCAAACCGTTTACGCGCAGGTTTCTTTGATGGCCTCGATTGCACTTTCCGCAAGCACGAGCACACCCGCATTCATGATCTGGTACGTATTCAGATCTTTGGCAGGAGCGATTTCTGCTTTGGAAATATTGCGGCAGGAGAGGTATACGTTTTTGTCGTAGGCGCCGAGAACGGTCAGCGGCTTTTTGTCAGCGACCTGGAGGGCGTTGAGCATGGCCTGGAATTCCCGTGTTTTCGGCGCTTCGAAGCGGAAATCTTCCACAACGATGATCTGACCGGCTTTTGCTTTGGCGCTGAGTGCGCTACGGCGGGCCAGGCGGCGCACTTTGGCGTTGACCTGGATGTCGTAGTTGCGGGGGCGCGGACCGAATACACGGCCGCCACCACGGTACAGCGGGTTGTTGATATCGCCTTTACGCGAGCCGCCGGTACCCTTTTGTTTGTGCAACTTGCGGGTGGAGCCGCTCATCTCGCTGCGCTCTTTGGACTTGTGCGTGCCCTGGCGCTGTGCGGCGAGGTAGCGTTTCACGTCGAGCCAGACACTGTGCTCATGCGGTTCGATGCCGAACACGTTTTCGGGCAATTCGATGGTACGGCCCGTGGCTTCGCCTTTGATATTTACGATATTGACATTCATTTCCGAAGAAATTTATGGTCTGCCTTTCCCGAGGGAGCGGCATGTTTTTTACTTTTCAATAATGACATAAGCGCCTTTGTGGCCAGGTACCGCACCCTTGATCAGAATCAGGTTCTGATCGGGGAATACCTTCAGAATTTGCAGGCGGCGCACTTTGACGCGATCGTTGCCCATCTGGCCGGCCATGCGCATCCCTTTCATCACCTTGGCGGCGAAAGAGGAGTTGCCGAGCGAACCGGGGGCGCGGAGGCGGTTGTGCTGACCGTGCGTCTGCTGCATGACACCGCCGAAACCGTGGCGGCGGACAACGCCCTGGAAGCCTTTACCCTTGGAGGTGCCGACTACGCTGACTTTGTCGCCTTCCTGGAAGACATCGGAAACCGTGATCAGTTCGCCGAGTTCTTTGTTGAGGCTCATGCCGCGGAATTCGCGGACCTGATGTTTGGGCGCCGTACCGGCTGCTTCGAAGTGGCCGAGCAGCGGGGCGGGCGTGTTTTTTACTTTGCGTTCGCCGTAGGCGAGCTGGAGGGCTGCGTAACCATCCGTGTCTTCGGTGCGCACTTGCGTCACCACGCAGGGGCCGGCTTCGATGATCGTGCAGGCAACATTTTTGCCCGAAGCGTCATAGATGCTCGTCATCCCGATTTTTTTGCCAATCAGACCGTTCACGTTGTGGCGTATGTTTTATGGTTGAACGATTGGTGATTTTTTTACATCAAATGCAAGGCGGCTTACAGGCGCTGGAAAAGCAAAAAAGCGACTTTCCACGTCCTGGAAACGCTTTCGGCGACATCAGTTAGTTCGTTAAACGACCACTTTGACCCCTACCGGAAACAACCGTCTTGAATCTGAAAATTACTTAGGTGAGCTTGACCTGGATGTCCACACCGCTCGGGAGTTCCAACTTGGAGAGCGCGTCCACCGTTTTCTGGGTGGGCGTGTAGATTTCAATCAAGCGCTTGTGGGTGCGCAACTGGAACTGCTCCCGGGATTTTTTATTCACGTGCGGCGAGCGCAGCACGGTGAAAATTTCCTTCTCGGTAGGCAGCGGAATCGGGCCAGTTACGACGGCGCCACTCGCACGTACGGTCTTGACGATCTTCTCGGTGGATTTGTCCACCAAGTTGTAGTCGTACGACCGAAGTTTGATGCGAATTTTCTGATTCATTACCTGTTAAAATTTCTTCTTGAACACTTTACTTTTCGGTAAACCAAATTTGATTTTGCAAACCTTTCCCGAAAAGCGCCCGCAAAGGTAAGCACTTGCTTTTCTTTTTTCCAAAGGGGTTTTAAAATTTTTGGGAAAAAGTTTGAAAAGGTAATAGCCCAAATAAAAAAGCCGCCGGAACAGTTTCCTTCCCGGCGGCTTAAAAACAAGAGATTTCACATCATTTCGCGGTATTCACAACCAGTTTTGTTAAAAATACGCCCTGGTCGGTGTTTACTTTCACCATATACAAGCCGCCGGGCACGCCGGACAAATCGATCCGGCCGGCATGCCAGCCCGGCATATTTTGTTCAAAAACCACTTTGCCGTCGGGTGTCACGAGCGTCACGCGGCGGATGGCGCCGGCAACACTGGTCAACTCGACCCAATTGCCCGCCGGATTGGGCCGGACCGACACCTGTGTGGCGTCGTCGGGGTCGCTTACGCCGCTGGCGCCCGACTTTGCAACGGGCAATTGTACGATCCCGGCCTCCAAGGGCACCGGCTGTTCGGCGGGCGTGAGCGCCTGCAGATTGGTAAAGCGCAGGGGCGTGTATTTCACGGTATCCTCATCGGCCGATGCCCCCGGACCGTCGTCGTCGACGGGCGTCTGGAAGAAAATATCGTCTTCGATAATGACAAACAGATGCCCGATCACACCGTTGCCGGTCACCGGCTGGCCGTCGAAGCGCGTGATAGCCACGTCGAGGCGGCCCTGGTCGTGGAAGTTGCGCTGCAGCCAAAGCAGGTCGGTCGCCGGGTCGCCCAGCCACGACGTTTCGGGTTCAAAATATACCTGCGGCTGCATCATAGCCGGGTCGTAAATGACGCTGAACGCCAGACCGTGCATATTTTCGGGAAACAGCACAGGGTCGCCCAGTACGACCGGGATGGAAACCACCTGACCGGAATAGGCCGTATCGGGCAGGGCGGTGAGCAAAGGCGCCGTCGGGTACAACTGATTGCCCAGGGGCGCGTCGTAGGGATTGTCGGTGACCGGATTGATCACCTGGCCCCAGTTTTGGACGATGGCCAGCGTATCGGCGGCGCCCACAAAGCCGTCGCCGTTGGTGTCGATGTTTTTGTAATCGATCTTGCGCAGGCTGGTTTGCTGGTTCCAGGCGTCGCCGTCCTGACCCGACCAATCGAGCAACTGGGCCGGTCGCGAGGGGCCGCTGGCGCCGTACGCAAGACCCAGGTAGAGCAAATCGTGGTGATTGGCCGCCGCGTTGTTGTCGGCGTCGCCCGGCCATACGCAGTCGTCGGTGGCAATCTGGGGCAGGTGCAGGAGCGCATATTGCGGCGCGTTGCCGGATGTCGGCAGCTCGGCGCGATAGGTACCGGGGGCGAGGCTGGCCAGTTCGTCGGCGGTGCCGCTCCATTGCAGTGCGCCGTGTTGGTACAAATCAATATCGAGCGTAGGGGCCCACCAGATGTCTTCGAGGTAAAATCCGCCCTCGCCGTCGTTGAGGCAATCGGGTACCACGGCGCAAGTGCTGGCGGGTATATTGATATTACCCGTGAAGCGGCCGTCGTAGCCCGCCAGGGCAATGGGTTGGCCGTTGCGGGTAGCTTGCGGCGAAAAGTCGTCGGTAAATGCCAGTCCGGAAGCGAAATCGGGGATGGCCAGGGGGATAAAACACACGTTAAACAGCGTCTCGCCGTCGGCCAGCGTCAGGCCGGCTCCGAAGGGGTTTTGCCAATCGATGAGCAAAGCGCCCTGATCCTGGAACACGTTGAGATCGAATGGCGTAAAAGGCGACAACTCGATCTCGTGCAGATTGGTGAAATAGTACTTATCGGCCGGCCAGTCGAGGCCGAAGCGCAGACTGGTGATATTGTCGAAGCCCTGTACGGTGACCGGCACGCATTGTTTGTTGGAGTAGATAGACAGTTGTTGCGCCTGTCCGGTGTGAAGGGTCAGGCAGGAAACGGTAAGCGAGTCGCCGTCGGCATCGGGGCAAACCCCGGATACGGGAATGAACAAGGTACAACCCGCGGCATCGCTTACCTGTATGTAATGCTGGCCCTGGGGCTGATTGTTCAGTCCGAAAACAAAACTGCCCGAATCGATCGTATCCAGCGTTTGCACCACGCCGCTGCTCCAGGTCAGTTCGACCGGCAGCGTGATGCCGGGCGCCGTCCAGAACACGCTGGCGATGTCGACGAGGTTGGTAGCCGGGTTGCATTCGACGGATTCCGAGTGAACCCAGCCGTTGTTGACGCCATCGGTTTCGAGCCACACCGTTTCGGATTCGGTACAGCCTTCGGCGTTGGTCACCGTTACGCTGTAAACGCCCGGGCCTGCATTTCCGATGGTCGCCCCGGTTGCTCCATTGTTCCAAAGTATCTCGAAAGGCGGGCTAAACCCGGCCGCCGATACGGTCAGCACGCCATCATTTGCCCCGCAATGCGGCTGTTGAAACCCGAGATTGAGGCTGAACCCCGACACCTCGTGCAGCGAAAAACTGGCGTCGGAGGTACAGCCGGAGGCATCGGTCACCGTAACCGTGTAATTGCCGGCGGCCAGGTTGGTCTGTACGGCCGTAGTGCCGCCATTGGACCAGGCATAGGCGTAAGGCGGTATGCCGCTGATGGCTTCCACTTCGATCATGCCTCCCCCGCCAACGCAGTTGGGCTGCTGGATTTCATTGGGATAAATACTCAAAAAAGTAACGTCCGACTCGAGTGTAAAAGCGCCGGAGGCCGTGGCGCCCGTTTGATCGGTGACGGTGACGGCATACTGCCCTGCACCAGCTGCCGCGAAGTTGTCGGAACCGGGTATCGGCCCCGAGGGACCGACCCAGGAATAGGTGTAGGGTGGCGTGCCGCCTGTGATGGTGAGGTCGATGGCGCCGTAGGGAGCCGCACAATCGGCAGGAAACTGGCAAGCTTCGGCAATGATCAGCGGGTCGGCCTGGCCGCTGCCAACCCATACGCCCCCGTCCAGAGCGCCGGTGGGAACAATCCCTTCGAGCAAGCCACCTATTTCGAGCGGGATTCCGGGGTAGTCCGTATTCAGGTAAATCGGGATATAGCCCGCCGCGCCAGGCTGTATTACAAAATTAACCATAAATAAAGTATCTCCCGGCTGCATCGGAATACCTGTCAAAAACAGGTCGAACCAAGCAAAACGCAAGCTTCCCTGCTGATTCACGTTGAAATACTGGCTACTCAGGTCGAGCGCATTGGAGCCAAAATCAAGCTGCGGAACCGCGTATTGCAAAGCAGCCGGGTCCCAGGTCAATGCAAATTGCGCGCTGATCAGGTCGTCGAGCGAGCCAGCGGCCTGCACGGGCACAGAAATTGTTTGACCAGGCTGGCCGGATACCTGGCCTACACGCAAAGAAAAACAACTGGCACTCTGCGCGAAACTCCATGTGCCGAAGGAAGCAATGAAGAACAGCATAAATAAGGTGTGGAAAATACCTTTCATGGGATGAATGACTAATGGTGTAGAAGAATCAAGTTTTCAGTGCTACAAAACTACCCTTGCTATACAGCCGTAAAAAGTACATTTTTGCATAATTATAGCAGTCATTAATATCTGGCCTGTCCAAATAACTTTTATTTAAAAAACTGTTATTCAGTATTTTAAATAAAAGATAAAGCGGCAAAAAATATTCGATTTATAGGAAAATTCCTTTTATCCTGCCCAGTCTGCGCTACTTTAAAAGGTAAGCGGCACGACAAATTCGGCATAATTCCATGCACCATACCAAACTCATTGTCACCCTTCGCACCCTCAATTCCCGCGAACGCAACCGCTGGCGCAGTTGGGTTCACAGTGATTTCGTCAATAAAAACGAACACCTGCGCCGGCTCTGCGACCTTGTTTTGGCCCATGCGCCGGGTTTCGACAATCCTTCGCTCGAAAAGAAAAAGGTCTTCCCGGTGTTGTTCGGCGCGTCCAGGGCCTACGACGAACTGATTCTCAACAACCTGATCTCCGACCTGCTTGAACTCCTGCACGGCTTTCTGGCCTACCTGCAATACGAAGCCCGGCCCCGGCAGCAAATACTCGACCTGGCCGATCAGTTGTTGCGCCGCGACCTGGGCAAATCGGCCGCGGCGGCGCTCGAAAAAGCCCGCCGACAACTCGATCAGGCGGCCGAACGCAATGCCGGCTGGCTCGAAACCGAGCAACGCTGGTGGGAACTGCACGAAAACCTGCACGCCCGACAGTCGAGGCAAGCCCCCGACGATTTCCTGCTCCGCCAGGCCGATGCCGCCGACCTTCGCCTGGTACTGGAAAAACTCCGGCTGGCCTGCATAATGATCAGCCGCAACTCACTCGCCGTGGCACAGGCCGATTTCCAACCCCGGCAACTCGACCACCTGCGGCGCTGGTGCACGGAGGAACCGCTGTTGGCGGATCACCCTGCCGTTCAGACTTACCTGGCCGTGCTGGACCTGCTCGAAAAAGGGTCGGAGCAAGCCTACAACCACCTTACCGATATGCTGGAACGGCACCAAAGTATTTTTCCCGCCGAAGAACTGGCCGCTTTATACCAGTATGCGCTCAACTATTGCATTCGAAAAATCAACGACGGCCAACCCGACGGACATCGCCAGGCGCTGAATCTTTACCAGACCTTACTCGATAAAGCCTTGTTGCTCCGCGATGGGCAACTCAGTCAATGGACCTACAAAAACATCACCACGGCGGGTTTGCGCTGCCGGGAATTCGAGTGGACGGCCGTTTTTCTGCAACGATACAAAGTGCTTTTGCCCCCTGCCGACCGCGACAACGCCTTTGCGTACAACCTCGCCGTGCTTCATTTCGAACAGGAACAATACACCGATGCCCTGCGCGCACTGCAAGGCGTCGAATTTACCGACTTTACCTACCACCTGGGCGCCAAGATCATGCAATTGAAAATCTACTATTTGCTGGGCGAGTCGGAGGCGCTCATGGCCCTGATCGACGCCACGGGCAAGTTGTTGCGCCGCAACCGCAGCCTTTCCGCATACGGCAAAAGCGCCAACCTCAACTTTTTGAGCATGTTGCGTTATCTCATGCGCAAACAAATAATACAGCCCCAGCGCCGACAAGCGCCGGCGGGCAACCAACAGGACATCCGCTTGAAAATGCAAAACCTGCAACCCCTGGCCAACAAAGAATGGCTGATGGTAGTGGCAGGCCTGTAACGTCAGCCCTCTGCGTAATACCGCGCACCCAGCGTGACGCCCTCCGTTCCGATCTTTTCCAAACGCCAGGCTTTTTCACCCGCAAAAACCGGTTCCGTCTGTTCGCCGGTGTGCAGGCGTTCGTACTGCTCGTAATCGATGGCGCGGCGGCGGTGCAATTTGTCGAACACCCCGAAACGAGCCGCTACCCCACTCCATTCGGGCTGGACAACCGCTTCGAAAACCTTCGCTTTGGAGCCGCTGCCATAGGCCACAAATCCCAGCCGTTTTCCGGCCAGGCGCGCGTCCTCGGCCCAGTCGCATTCCAGCGAACTCATCAAAGCCAGAAAGATGGAAGCAGTGTACAGGTTGCCCGTTTCCTGACTTGCGCGCTGGGCTTTTTCAAGTTTTTCGCGGACGAAGCGCCGGTACAAAGCCGATTCGCTCACCGATTTTAAAAATGATGCTTTGGCTTTTTCAAATGATTTTTTGTCGGGAAAATCGGCGGCCGCTGGTTCAACAAAACCATACCTGGCGGCGTCCTTTTCCCATACGCCTTTGGCTTTCCGCTCTTCGACGAATTCTTCCACAAACATCCTTTTGGCGTGAAAAGCATAGGGTAAATGAAAGATCATCCGGGCCCAGCGGTCCGACAAAGCCGGAAACTGTCCCTCGCGGAGCACTCCGGCCCGCACGGCCCGCTGCCGGAAATCGGCCATCGCCTCTGCCATGCGGTTCTGATAACACTGGTTGGAATACTGACCGTCAAATACCGGCGTCTCGGTAAATCGCTCACGCCGCGGTTTGTAAAAATCGTGTACGTGCTCGGTTGCTACGCCTACTACACGTCGAATTGACAACAGTCGCGGTTTGGCTTTCACCAGCATGGCCACGGCGCCGGCGCCCTGGGTATATTCGCCGGTGGAGTGCAACTCGTACTTGGCAATGTCGCTGGCCACCACGATACCTATATTATTATACGGATCGCCGGCCACCCAGTCGAGCGTGTTCAGCAGCGCATCCACCGCGCCGATACAGGCGAAGGTCATGTCGAGCACATCGCACTGGCGGAAACAATCGTCGCCATATCGGGCGGCGAAGCGCGCCTGCAGCATCCCGATCGCGTATGTGGCTGTCGGCTTGGCGCCATCGAGCGCGCTTTCGGTGCCCAGATACAGGCGGCCGATGCGGCGCGGATCAATTTGATTGCGTTCGATCAGTTCGGCGACGGCTTCGGCTGCCATGGTGGCCGCGTCTTCGCCGGCGTCGGGCAGGGCCATGCGCTGAAGGCCAAGGCCTTGCGAGAGTTTTTCATAAGGAATCTGACGCGCCTCGGCCAGCGCACGAATGTCGAGGTAGATACCGGGTACGTAGAGGGAAAGGTCGTCGATGCCGACGGGAAGTGATCGTTGGGCCATGCCGCGGAAGGGTTTAAGTATAAATTAATCGCGGCAACTGGCTTTGCGCGTTGCTGCCGGAAATTGTACGGCTTGGTCTTGTTTGGTACGGGAAAGGCTGGTTGGCGTGTGGTGGCACGCAAAAAAACGTATAAAGTGTTAAAAGGTTGTGTCAAAAGTAAAGGGGAGAAAATGAGAAGCCGGTATCGCCCGTTGAGTAAGACCCTTGATTTATTTGGCAAACCCCTGCAACTTTGAATTTTAATCCGCTCTTTCCCATCACCAAAATCAATTTATCTTTTAACCAATGAAACAAAAAAAATCCAAACCGAAGACTGAATCTCCTACCGGCAACACCCCGAAATCCACGACAAAAAAAACGACACAGAAAAAGACCAGTACCCAACCTACGACAAGAACGACCCAGCCCGGAACCAGAACGACACGCCCCAAAGGCGTCCCCCTACAGCCCGACAACAACCGCCTGCTTTCCGCCCTCGAAGACGTTTCTTTCCGCAACAAGTCAGCCCTCAAAACCGTCGTTCGCCACACGCCGCATCAACCCGTCGAACTGGCGCCCACCTTCCATGCCATCTACGGCCGCAATCCCGAACAAGCGGCGCGCCTCGCCGAAACCTTTGCCACGACGCTCGACACCTCGTCGCAACACCGCGAATTGTTCCAGCAGGCCTCCCAACTCCCTGTTGCCGAACGGCGCGCA
Source organism: Saprospiraceae bacterium (assembly GCA_016787345.1). Taxonomy (GTDB): domain Bacteria; phylum Bacteroidota; class Bacteroidia; order Chitinophagales; family Saprospiraceae; genus M3007. The sequence goes on from JAEUUU010000046.1 coordinate 23,579, forward strand.
CTGATTCAGGGTTACCGAAAAGCCGGGCAGGCGCGCGGTGTCGTGCATGCCATCAGCCAGTTGCCGCGCGGCCAGGGGCGTATCCTGATGCGCGACTTCCTGATCAAAAAAGAGGACAAAAAAGTGGATGACGTGGCCATGCAGGACGTTCTGCACTGGCTCCGCGATGCCGGCGCTGAAATCCTGCGCATGAAAAAAGAGGGTAAAAAATCGGCCCGGCCGCCACAGGAAGAAATGGACGAGGCCGTTGTGGAGTTCTTTGAAGACGTCGTCGACGAAATTGCCAACGCCATCAATTCGATCGTCGATCAGGTGGAAAGTATCGTCGGCTCCATCGGCAACTGGCTCGAACAGGCTGTCAACTGGGCCGTCAACGAGATTGCCAACCTCGCCGAAGCCCTCAAAGCCGCCGGCAAAAGTATTTTTGACATGATCGAAGGGGCCATCCAATGGGGCTATTCTTTCGTCAAAAAGATGGTCGAAGGTATTATCATGATCGGTGAATCGCTGTTTGCGATCCTCGAAGACGCCTTCAACCTCGCCAAAGACGCCCTGGTCATGGTGCTCAAAGCCATCGACCAACTGGGCCGGCAACTGGGCGAACTTTTGTCCTTTTTGGCCGACAAGGCATTTACCCTGGTAAAAAAAGCCGCCGAAGCCCTGCTTGAAATCGGTAAAACCATCGGAAACATCCTCAACCAGGCCCTTCAATTCGGATTCAGCCTGGTACAAGGTTTTGTACAGGCATTTCTCGAACTGGGCCGCACGCTGGTACAGGTCGTCAATACCCTGCTGAACTATTCCCGCGAATTGTTCGACGCCGCGATCAAAGCCCTGCTCAACCTGGGCCGCAGCCTGGCCAATATCCTCAACGAAATCATCAATGCCGGGCTCGACCTGATCAAGGAGATCGCCCGCGCAGCCGCCCTGGCCGGTCAGGCTTTGCTGGAATTTACCAAATACATCGCCAATGCCGTTCTCGACGTTGCCAAAAAGGTGCTTGACGGTCTGCTGGCAGCCGGCAAGTTTTTGGTGGATGTAATCAAAACCATCGCCACCCATGCCATCAACGCGATTAAAAAAGTGGTGGAAGCCTTTTTTGCCCTGGGCAAATCGCTGATCAACCTGCTCAAGGAAGTGCTGAGCCTGACGATGTCTTTGCTCAAAGCCGTTGTCAAAGCCGCCTTCGAACTGGGCAAAAGCATCGTGGAATTTACCCGGCAAATGGTGGAATTCACCTACAAAACTGCCGCCCGCCTCATCGAAGCCGCCATCGAAGTCGGCCAGAAAGTTGTTGACATTCTCGAAGCCGTGGTCGAATCAACCTACTTCGTGTTCCGCAAAATCGTCAACGCCGTGCTGCAGGCCCTCGGCCCGGTGGGCGACATTCTCAACTGGCTCATCGAACGAGGCGAAGACCTTGCCTCCGCGCTTTGGCGCGAAGCGGTTCTGGCGATCCGTTTTGTAAAAAAATCGGTGTCGGACATCCTCGACTGGGCTGCTGAACAAACCCAGAATCTGTTTGAAACGATTATCCAACTCTGCGAAGACGTGGGCTCGGCCGTCACCGAAATCATCGACTGGGCCATCGCCCGCGGCCAGGACATGCTCGACGTACTGGGCGAGCTCTGGGAACGCGTCGGTAATTCGGTGCTTTACGCGCTCAATTATCTGGCGACCGACTATATCCCGGGCATCGCCAAATTCCTGAAAGGCGCTTTGGAAGCGGGATTCGAACTCGCCAAATTCGTCGTCTGGTCGGTCGGTAAAGCCTTCGAAGTGACCCTCGAAGTCGTGCGCGGCGCACTCGAAGCCGGCGCCACCATCGCCGAACTTATCGTCGAAACGGTGCGGCACCCCGACCAGTTTGTACAGAACATGATGAAAGCCCTTCGCGAACTCGAACAAACCTGGAACGACCTGGTCGACGCCTTCGTGCAGGCCGGCGACGAATTCCTCGACGAAATGGTGCGCGCAGCCGTTGCCATCGGTGAAAACCTCAAAGACATGCTGGTGGCAGTACTGGAAATACACGTGGGCAAACTAGACACCATCCTGTTTATCCTCATGGAATTCCTCAACGGCTACCGCAATTTGACGCCGGAGGAGCGGGCCGACGGAGAACTGGTGTTCGGCACATCGATCGATTTCGACAATGTGCGCATCGCCACCGAAAGCCCGACCAACAGCATTATTTTCGGTATCCAGGACTTTTTCACGGGCAATCCCGAGTCGCGCGCATTCGTAACGGGCAATTTGATCAATTTCGATGCCGACGATGCCCCGATCGAGCGTTACACCCTCATTCACGAACTGACGCACGTATGGCAAAACCAGAACGTGGGTCCGATTTACATGGCCCACGCGATTTTTGCCCAGGCCACCGAAGGTTATAATTACGGCTACGACGAAGGTGTTTCCGACACCGATATCGTCAATGGCGACTACGACGGCAATACCATTGATGACCTGGACGACGGGTTCATCATGGGCCTCAACGGCGAAGCCGCGCTGAATGCCGCCAATGGCGACTTCTTCGCGTTCAATCCCGAACAACAGGGACAGATCATGATGCACTACTTCGTGCGCCGGCATTTGCTCAACCAGACGCCTGCACAGTACGCGCCCTGGGAGGTATATGTGAATTTTGTAAAAGCCAATCCGCAAGTTGCCTGAGCGCCGGCTATTATTATTCGTCGTTCCGAAAACCCAGCGCGCTGATTTTTCGGAATTGACCGATGCCTGGCAAGCGCACGGTATCGGGGTAGAGGTTATTGAATATGGCGATACCTGGCCGAACGTGGCCGAACTCGCTGCTCAATTTCCCGACCTTGATGCCGTGCTGCTGGCCGGCCCGGCGCGTTTTGCCCCGCGTACGGCGCTGCCGGGCCCGATTCTCGAAAACGGCGCCGGCCGGAAAATCCCGGCAGCCTGGTTTCCGATCCGAAATCCGGAAAGTACGCGCCGGTTTGCCGCCGCCGCCGCCGCCGTACATCGCCGCCCCCGGCAAACGCCCGGCGTAGCGCTGCTCGGACAATGGCACAAACGTTATCTGCGACTGGCCGACCGCCTCGAAACGCTGCTGCAAAACGAACTACCCACCCTGCGATGGACCGGCGAACTGATCGGCAGGGAAGAGGTGGTTAAAGCCCTGGGCTCGGGGCTTGGCCTGGCGCTCTATGTGGGTCATGGTCGCCCGGCAGGCTGGGTGGGCTATTACGGTATGCGCGCCCATCACTTCGAACATTTCGACGGCGAGCCGCTGGGTGGCATGCTGTCATTGTGCTGCCTGACCGCCAGTCGATGGCGAACAGGGCTTTCGTATTCCGAAGCCCTGACCCTGCAAGGCGTCGCCGCGGCTTCGTTCGGCGCCGTAAAACCCACCCTGCACACCGACAATACCCGCTGGGCCGTGCGGATTTGTGAAGCGCTGACATCAGACGGGGTCGGTTCGCTGGGCGAACTCATCGTGCGGGCCGCTCCGCCCAATCCCTCGGCAGTACAGCCTTATCGCTTAATCGGCGATCCGCTGGCGCCGCTTGTCGCCCGTAAAGAAGGCTTGCGCCGTGCAAAAAAGGTCAAAATTTATCCATAATCCACTCATTTTCAACTTTCAACCCATAGCCACATGACCGATCAACACATTCTTTCGACGCTGCGGCACGAACTGAAAAGCATCAAGCCCAAACTCCCCGACAATTTGCCGGAAAACAGTCATTTCAAAAACGACTGGCAACTCGACTCGCTCGAACTCGTGGAATTTGTCGCCCGCATCGAACAAAGTTTCGGCATACTCATCCCCGATGAAGATCTGCCCGACTTTATTTCCCTCGAATCCACAACCCGGTATCTCCAAAACCGCCTGACGGCATGAAAAACGCTCCGGAACCCATCGTTATCACCGGCATGGGCTTGTTGTCGCCGCTGGGAGATTCCGTTTCCCTGCTTTGGCAACGCCTGCTGGCCGGCGAATCGGCAGTTTGCAACTGGCCCGATTTGCAGGAAGAGGGCTATCGCGTCAGCAAGGCCTGCCGGCTGGACGACTTCACTGCGCCCCCGCTCCGGCGCGGCCGGATGCTGGGTTTTACAGCAGCCCGGGAAGCAATCCGGCAGGCGGGATTGACGCTGCCCGCCGAAACCGGCGTTTTTATCGGGAGCACCCTGGGAGAAAGCCGGGCTTTTGAGCAAAAAGCGGAAGGTCATCGTTTAAATCTGGCCGGCTACACCGTGGAATCGTTCACTGCTTTTCTTCGCCAAAAATTCAAACTTTCCGGTCCGCAGCGGTCGATTGCAACTGCCTGTGCAGCCGGGAATTATGCCATCGGAGCAGCGATGAGCGCCCTGCGAAGCGGCCGGGCCAGTGTTGCTTTGGCGGGCGGTGTGGAGCCATTTTCCCGCCTGGCCCTGGTGGGATTCAGTCGTTCCCGAGCCATGGCGACCGATCGTTGCCAGCCCTTCGACCAAAACCGGAGCGGTATGTTGCTGGGTGAAGGCGCCGCGATTTTTGTTTTGGAAAAAGCCCGGGATGCCCTGCGCAGAGGCGCCCGTCCGCTGGCCGAAGTGATCTCTTTGGGTCTTTCCTGCGATGCACACCACCCCACCGCCCCCGAACCGGAAGGGCGCGGCATGGCAACCGCCATGCGCCTGGCCCTGGAAGCGGGCGGCATCGGGCCGGAAGCCATCGATTGGGTCAACGCCCACGGCAGCGGCACCCGTTTGTCCGACAGTGCGGAGGCGAAGGCGATGCGCCATATTTTCGGAGCGCGCTTGCCGGCCATCAGCGGCAGCAAAGGCGCTATCGGGCACGCACTGGGCGCTGCTTCGGCGCTCGAACTGGCTATTTGCGTTCAGGGACTTCTTCATCAAACAGTCCCGCCCACCGCCGGGCACGAACAAGCAGATCCGGAAGCTGGAATAAACTGTACCAGGAATGCCCGGCAACAACCCATCCAATACGTGCTCAACAATGCCTTCGCATTTGGCGGCATCAACTCCTCCTTACTACTGCGCCGATGGGAAAACTGATCGTCATAGAATCGTCCTGCACCGCGGTCCTGCCGTATGGCCTGGAAAAGGATACCATGCCCGAAGTCGGGGCGGCCCTTGAAGCCTTGTTTGCAACACAGGTTGAACCTGATGCACGCGGCTTGTACCTGGCATCGAAAAATGCAGGAGAACTATCGGCCCTCCGTTTCTGGTCGGATTCCCAACACAGCGGCGTCGCGCTGGCCAATCCCGAGTTATTCCCCTGGACGCTGGCCAATGCCCCCTGCGGCTGGCTGGCCCGACAATTCCGGGTAACCGGACCGAATTACACCTATACCGGCAGTGCGGAGGCGCTTCGGGAAGCGTTGGAGCAAGCCTCGGAAGACTTGCAAAGCGGCCGGGTAACGACCGCCTGGGTGATCGCCATCGATTTCAGCAAAAAACCACGGTATAATACAGCCCTGGCAGCGATACGGCTCGGCTTGCGCGACCGGCCAGGCAATGCCAGGCAACAACTCAATATTGTGGAAAATGGTAGCGGTAAACTATCGGCCGCCGCATTTTTACAACAAATAATTCGCGACACGGGAGCCCTTTAATGCATTGTTTTTTAATGACTTGAAACAAAATTTACAAATAGTTTCAAAAATATTTTTTTAAAATTTTTTGTATTTAAAAACAAATAGTTTAACTTTGTTTCATCTTTTATAAAACAATTCACAGGACATTCAAAACTCGGACCCGCCATGCAACTCGAAGTTTTGGAAAGTAAACACGGCACCAAAGTCGTCACCGCCAGCAACCTGCACGCGGCATTGCGACTGCCCATTCGTCAGTACGGCGCCCAGGTGCGCAAATGGCTGCGCGATGCGTATGAGTTCAACGACGGTATCCGCCGGCCGCAACCCCGGCGCGATTTTGCCAAACGCCCACGGCCAGGCGAGCCCATCGAAGACTATTTTATCACGCTCGAACTGGCCAAACTGATCGCCCTGCGCACCAATAGCAAGGATAAACTCAAGTACGCCCGTTTGCTCGACGTGTTTGCCAACAACGGCCAGATGAATCTCTTCCAGCATGCGGCATAATGTTACGCTATGAAACAATTGAATCTCTACCTCAATTTCGACGGTAATTGTGAAGAAGCCCTGCGTTACTATCAGGATTGTCTGGGCGGCGAAATCACGCAATTGCAACGCTTCGGCGAAGCGCCCAATGAGGTACCGGCAGGATCTGAAAGCCGGGTGATGCACGCCGTATTTCAGTTTGACGGTAACTCCATTATGGCATCCGACATCATGCCCGGGCATCCGTTCCAGGCCGGCAACAACTTCTTCATCAGCATTCAGCTCGATGACAAGACTGAGCAACACACGGTTTTTAACCGGCTTTCAGAGGGCGGAAAGGTCTTGTTTCCCCTCCAGGAAACTTTTTGGGGAGCGGAATATGGAATGCTGACCGACCGATTCGGTGTCAACTGGATGTTTAATCGGGTGATTCATACGCATGGGTAAAGGTTGATGAGGTCGATTAGGTTGATAAGGGTTTATGAAAAATGATGTTGAAAACCGGATGGAGCGCGGTAGACCTTTAAATTCTGAATCATAACATTTTATGCAAAACTCAAAAGCATGCCAGCGGTTTTCCACCGGCGTGCTTTTGAGTTTTTGGGGCATCATATTATTGACCCTCCCACATTAGCGCCCCGCCGCCTGCGATCAAATTATTCGCCCTATTTTGCCCCACCGATTAAACCCCGGACATTTTCCCACGTCTTAGTTTCCAAAATCAAACGATTTGCAGTCCACGGCCACAAACAAGACCGCATCCGACGAACAGATCCTGGAGTTGCTGCGCGCCGAGCACAGCTACGAGAGGGGGTTCCGCCTGTTGATGTCTTGTTACCGCGAACGCCTGTATTGGCACATCCGCCGGCTGGTGCTGGTGCATGAAGACGCCGATGACGTATTGCAGAATACGTTTGTAAAGATTTACCGGGGCATCCTGCAGTTTGAAGGAAAATCAAAACTCTATACCTGGCTGTACCGGATCGCCACGAATGAGGCCATCAGCTATTTGCAAAGCAAGGCACGGCATTCGACTGAAACACTCGACGATACGAGCAATTTGCTGAGCAATCGCCTGCGGGCCGACGAGTGGTTCGACGGCGATGCCCTACAGATTCGCCTGCAGGAAGCCATTACTCAATTGCCCGACAAACAAAGAATTGTTTTTAATCTCCGCTACTACGATGAAATGCCCTACGAAGAAATGGCTGTCATGCTCGATACTTCCGTGGGCGCCCTGAAAGCCTCTTTTCACCACGCCGCGAAAAAAATCGAAGCTTTTTTCCGCGAAACAGCATAGCCGAACACCCGCCTGAACAGCGGGCAGAC